>JAGGTX010000001.1 GCA_021163525.1 Caldifarciminota bacterium | reverse complement strand
TTTTATTCTCTCCCTGAAATTGAGGAAATTAACATTCCTGAAGGAATTAAAGAGTTAAACATACCAATAGAAGAGGAACAGCTAAAGATAAGGCTTGGTGTGTTTATAAAAAGACACATCAATGTGATTTTCGCGACTGGGGCTGAAAGTGATAAAAAAACAAAGGGCGAAGTAGTAAAAGAAGTGATAGATGGTATTGTAAGTCTTATCCATAACTTCCACTTAGCGAATATTGGGGATTTAATGTGTTCTGTCGCTGAAAAGAAGAAGAGAAAGGGAGAGGATACAATAAGCAAAAATGAAATAAAAAAGCTGGTATCAGAAGCAAGACGAGACCTTGTTAATTACCTAACCCTTGCCCGCTTTATTGCAAAGAAAGGGGGTGAATAATGGGGATTGTTATAAAACCTTTTGATGTAGCCCATTTTGGAACAGGAAAAGGCAGTTCAGCCGCTGATGTCCATTCAATTGAATCCTTTAACCTTCCCACCCACTTTACTCTTGCAGGTGCATTAAGAAGTGAGATTTTAAGAAGAAAAGGGAAAAATCCTGAAGACCTTGGAGAATACCTCAATAAGAAAGAGTATGTGGATGATTATTATGACAAACTTCTTTACTCTCCAGAAATATTTGGGCCTTACATTGTATCTGAATGGGCATTAAATTCTCTAAATGAAGAAATGTTTCTACCTTTACCTTTTAACATTTACAAAATTTCAAAAAAGCAGGAACACAGAAAGGGTGAAGAGTATATTTATGCTTACTGGAAGAAGATAGACAATAATTTAATTACTGACCTTGAAACAGGGATTGAATTTTTACCATGGGTGAGAAAGAAAAAGCGTTACGAGTTTCAGTCAGGTTTCCTCTCGTTGGATAGTTTCAAAAAGTATCTAATGGGGGTTCTTGATAATGAAGGTAAATTGGAAGATAACAGTATTTTTGAGGTAAACCCGATAAAAATGTCCCGTCCTGGAATAAAAATTAAATCAGAAACAGGAACTGTTGAAGAAGGTCATTTGTACTTTGAAGAGTATGTTTATTTTGCTTATCACGAAGATGACAATAATAAGGAATTTTACCTGTATATCGAGTCAGCACTTGAAGATGAACTTTTCTCCGAAGATAAAAAAGATGGTTTAATGCCTCTTGGTGGAGAGAATAGATATGTTCAATATAAACAAGTAGAATTTTCCTTTAAGGAAAAATTAGATAAAGTTAAAGAGGATGTGATTAATGCAATATGTGAGGCTTCTCCATCTAAAGGCGAGATATACTTTAATCTGGTTCTTTTAACACCTGCATACTTCAAAAATGGTTGGAAACCTGAAATACCTCATGTTGAAATTGTAGGTGCTACTCTTGAACGGCCGTTAAAATACAGTGGTTGGGATATGGCCACGAATACTCCTGCTCCAACAAGAAGTTTTGTACGTCCCGGTTCTATTTATCTGTGCAGGACTAAAGATAAAGGAATACTGGGAGACCTATATCTTTCGTCAATTAGTGATGAATACAGTGGACTTGGGCTTGGAATCGTTGTTCCTGGTGTGCCAAAAATTTATAAAAACAAGGAGGATTAATCATGACGGATAAAGAAAAAGGTTTAAACAAAGAGGTCCTTTTTATTTACACTCTAACACCTCTTCATGTAGGGGTTGGTAGCACTCCTGAAGTTGTTGATTTGCCCATCCAGAGGGAAAAACACACAGGATTTCCCGTGATTTTCGGTTCTTCTCTGAAAGGCGCTATCAGGAGTAATTTTGATAAAGAAACAGCAAATGCCCTGTTGGGAAACGAGGATACTTCCACAGAGGCTTATGCTTCCGCAGTAGCCTTTACAGATGCGAGAATACTTTTATTCCCTGTAAAGACTGCCAGAGGTATTTTTGCTTATGTGACCTGCCCCTTTGTTTTAAGAAGGCTGGAAAGAGAATTAAAAATAATTGATATTAACGCCTGGCACGGCGATTTCACAGATGGAAAAGTTCACCTTTCTTCTGATGGTTTGAAAGAGCTGGAGATAACCGATGGTCTGTTAATCCTTGAGGAGTTCAGTTACAATAAAGCCAAAGATGAAATCAAAGATGACATCAATCCTGAACAGTGGAAGATATTTAAGAATTTATTCCAGAGAGATTCAGACGAAACTTTTAAATTCTGGCAGGAAAAACTGAAAAAACATATTGTTGTGGTCCCTGACGAAGACTTTCGGTATCTTGTTAAACACGGCACAGAGATTGTAACAAGGATAAAAATAGACGACGAAACAGGTGTAGTTCGACAGGGTATGTTATGGACAGAAGAAAATGTTCCAACGGATACCCTTTTCTATTCAATAACTTTGTTTGACCCCCAAAGGGCACAAAAGGGGAAGAAATTTGATGACATAAAGAATAAACTGGACGGAAAATCCATCCATATTGGTGGAAATACTACAATAGGAAGAGGGTTTGTTTACTTAAAGTTTTACAACGGAGGTAACAATGGATAATAAAAAAAGAGGAATTATAGAATTGAAAAGGGATATAGGTCAATTTGCTTTTAACCATGTTTCAGGAATAAAGACAGAAGATTATGCTGGAAAATATAAATCTTATGTTAAATCTTTACCCGCTATGATAATAAACAACGGTTTAGGGAATGCTCTGGCATTTGAGTTATCTAAAAGTAGTGGCGCATCCGATGCTTCTGGAGAGAAAAAAGCACATCATCAGATACTTTGCCATATTCAAGAATTTGTGAATGAATATCTGGATAATACCGTAAATGATAAAGAGAAACTAATAGAGAAAATCATGAGCCTTGATACCCATACCTATATGTTCTGGACAGAACAGATATTATTATATCTTAACTGGCTTAGAAGATTTGTTGAGGGCCTTATAGCAAAAGAGGAAGGTTAATCATGGGTAGGTGTTGCCGAAATTTTAATCCTAAACCCAAAGAGATTTACTTTTACCTGCCAAAAACTACCAATAATGCCTTAAAATCCTTTATAAAACGATATGGGTGTTTTGATAGAAGAGAGAGGGAAAAGGAGAGTTGTATTGAGATAACCCAAGTATTTAACCCTGCATTGCTTTTCTATAAAATCATTCCTTCAGACAAAAATGAAGGTTTTAATACTAAGATAGCAGGGGAATTTTTTGAGGCCTTTGCAAATCTATGGAAAAGAAAAGACATCTTAAAAACCAATGTAGAAAAGTTAAAAAATCTTCATAAATGGATTATCATGTCTCTATTGAAGGACGACTGGTACATTTGCAGTGATATCCAGAAAAAACTCCAATGGAGAATGGTGGTGGGTCTTGGAACAAATCATCCCTATGAAGTTTCAATGAAACTTCATCACATCTATGGTGTTCCCATAATACCGGGTTCAGCCCTGAAAGGAATTGCAAGAGACATGGCTTTGTTAAAAATAGGGGATAACTTAAAGCAAATAGAAGAGAATATACAGGGATGGTTCAAGGA
>JAGGTX010000049.1 GCA_021163525.1 Caldifarciminota bacterium | reverse complement strand
TCCCTTGGGATTGTCATAGAGGATACAAAAGAAGGAACAAGGTGGAGAAAAGGGTGATTTGAAGGGGAGAGAGATTGCCTTAAAGGCACTTTTGTTTTATGAGAACATGAGGGATGCTGATGCATCCTTTTCAAGGGCAATAGAAGGTATAAAGAGCCAGAAATTGATAAACAGAAGCCTTGAGATATTCTATGGGGTTTTGCGGTGGTTATACCGAATAGACTACATATTGAACAAACATCTCCATAAAAAATCCATTGATAAAATCCATATCTGGACAAGGAACATAATGAGGATTGGTGCATTTGAGAGAATTATTATGGGAATTCCTGACTATGCATCGGTTAGTGAGGCAGTGAAACTTGCAAAAAAATACGGACATAAGGGAACAGTTGGCCTTGTTAATGCTGTTTTAAGAAATCTTTCGGATGTGAATTATCCCGATGAAGAATTGAAAAGACTCTCTGTTTACTACTCGTTCCCTGAGTGGCTTGTTGGAATGCTACTGGAAATCTTCGGGGATGAAACAGAGGCCTTCTTAAAGGCATCCAACAGGACACCTCCTTTGAGTGTCAGGGTGAACAGGTTAAAGACAAACAGGGATGAGTTGATAAAGATTCTGAAACAGTCAAGGATGAAGGCAAAGAAGGGGAGGCATTCACCATGGTCAATATACACGGAAGGGAGGGCCTTGAAATCAAGATTCTTTAATGAAGGGATGTTCACGGTCCAGGATGAATCCTCAACCCTTGCCCTTGAATGGATAGATACAGATCTGGATGTGTATGCAGACCTATGTTCCTCACCCGGTGGCAAGACAACCCATCTTGCTGAGATTACAGGGGATAAAAAATTCATTGTTGCAGGTGATATAAGGGGAATGAACAGGGTTGTGGAGAACATCAGAAGGCTGAACCTTAAATCAATCAGGCCTGTGATTGCCGATGCAAGGCGGATTTCTTTAAGAAATGTTGACATGGTGATTCTTGATGTTCCCTGTTCAGGGCTTGGCACACTTGCCAGAAGGGTTGACCTGAAGTACAGGCTCACACCCAAGAGGATAAATTCAATTGTAAAAATTCAGGAGGAGATACTTGAGAATGCATCCACCATTGTTAAGCGTGGTGGTTATATCTACTTTATCACCTGCACTGTTAATCCAGAGGAAAATCAGAAATTGATAAAAAAATGCCTTGCAAAAATGAAAAATTTTGGTTTAATAGAGTATGAAGGTGAGTATGGAGGGGACGGATTCTTCCAGACCCTTCCGCATGTCCATGGTATTGATGGGGTTTTTGGTGCAATGATAAAAAGGAGGTAATATGTATTATCAGCAGAGTGGGACCAAATGTTTTGTTATATCCTTTTTCACATCCCTTATTGTTGCCGGTGCAGTCTCTTTTGCAATCTGGTACTTCTCCCCGAGTTTTTCAGGTATCCACAGAAAACAGAAGATTGAAGTTCCAAATCTCAAAGGTATTGACCTTGAAACTGCAAGGTCCCTGCTTGATTCAAAGGGCCTTTCGCTCATTGTTGAAAAGGAGATAGAAGACCCTGTTATGGAGAAGGGAAAGATTCTGTTCCAGAATCCCATTATGGGAACATTTCTGAATAAAGGTGATATTGTTAAGGTTGTCGTGAGTAAAGGCCCTCCACCAGAAGAAAAGGGTGAGGTTATTGTTCCGGACCTCACAGGGCTTGACCTGAATCAGGCAAAGGTTCTCCTTGCAGAAAAGAAGTTGATTATTGGCAATGTGAAGAAGGAGGTATCTGATAAACCTGAAAACACCGTGTTGAGTTCAATCCCGGAGCCAGGGAAAAGGGTACCAGAGGGATTCAAGGTTGATGTTGTTGTGAGTGTTGGTCCAGGAGAAACAGTTGTTCCAAGGCTCTATGGATTGAGTGTTGAAAGGGCAAGAAGAAAACTCGCCAATGCAGGATTGAAACTCGGGAATGTCTATACCACAACAGACCCTGAAAGGGCATTTGACATCATTATAAGGCAATCACCCAGGGCTGGTTCAAAGGTGAAGAAGGGTTCAAAGGTTGATGTAACAGTGAATGTTGAGGAGAGATGACAGGTAAAAAACTTCTCTACACAACTATAGGGAGTTTTCTCCTGGGATTTTTATTCTTTTACTTTATCTTTCCTCTCTTCCTGAGTTATGGAAAGGTTACAAAGGTTCCTGAACTGAAGAACACAGAGGTTAAAAGTGCAATGAATATACTTCAATCAATGGAACTTAAAGGGGTTGTTGTTGATAGTGTTTATTCAAATGTGATAAAGAGGGGCAGAGTGGTGAAGACAATCCCACCTGCAGGGAAGAAGATAAGGTTTGGAAGGAAGGTGAAACTGATAATAAGCAGGGGAGGGGAGAGGATAATGCTCCCTGATGTAAGGGGAAAGCCCGTTGAGGAGGCAAGAAAGTTATTGATGGACACGGGCCTCAACAACATTATTGTGATGAATGTTCCTGTATCACCTGAAGAGGCCCAGAAATACAAAGAGGGATATGTGATAGATGTATCTCCCGACAGCACCGACTCTGTTGAAAAGGGAGAGAAGATTACCCTGTATGTTGCTAAGATTCAGGAAGAGGTTTTCCTGATGCCAAATCTTGTAGGATTGAATATTGAGGAGGCAAAGCAGATACTCAAAAGATACAAACTTGTTCTGGGTGATGTGAAGAGTGTCTCACCAGAGGATAGTTTTGTGATTCTCCAGAACCCCCTTCCAGGGATTGAAGTGGTTTATGGTGAAACCGTGAGTGTGGTTCTGGGAAAGAAGAAGTAAATCCTTCATTGGTAGGTCCCCAAAATTTTTTTTGCAAAGTATGTGCCATTTGAAAACCTGTTGATAAATCTCAATTTTGCAGCCTCAAGGTTTGCAAAAGAACTTTCCCTCTGTTTCATTTTAATTATCTCTGGTGGGTCAATGATGTAAACACCCCATCTTCCTGAAATTCCCCTCTGTTCTCTTTTTATTGGCACAGATGTGAAGGTTTCTATGTATCCTGAATCGAGGGCAATATCCACTGCTTCCCTTCTCCATCTCCCAAAGGGGAAGGAGAAGAATTTTATATCCTCTCCGAGGATGTCTTCAATCACCTTTCTGGATGTGATTATCTCCTCCCTTATTCTCTCCATTCCAGCCCTTGAAAAGTCTATATGGGTATGGGAATGTGAACCAAATTCTATACCAAGTTTCCTCATCTCAATCACCTGTTTCCTGTTCAGGTGTTTCAGTCCCGTGCCAGGCCAGATATCCCATGTGTTTGTCTTACCGAGAAATCCAGACACAATGAAAATTGTTGGCCTGAATCTGTACCTTTCCACGAATTCTGGCAGAAAAATGTATAAATCCTCAAACCCATCATCAAAGGTTATTACAACCCCCTCTTCACCATTTATGTATTCAGACAGTGATATAAATCTGATACCCTTACTTATAAGAAATTTAAGATGGGTTTCAAACATTGAAGGGGGAATGGTTGAACCAAAGGGGGATAACCTTCTGGCTATGTTATGGTAGAGAAGGATTGACCTCATAGTAAAAATCAAGAACCATGTTGGCTACATTTTCCCAGGAGTAGTAATGAGCAGTTTTTAATCCATTATCAACCAGTTTCTTCTTTAACTTTCTGTCTTTCAGGATTCTGATTATTGCACTGGCAATCTCCTCATGCGAGTGTGGAGGGACAAGTATTCCATTCTCCATATGCTTCACCACGGTTTTATATCCAGGAATAGCAGATGCAACAACAGCGGTCTTTGAGGCCATTGCCTCAATGAGAACAATCCCAAAGCTCTCCCCACCTATTGCGGGCGAAACAAAGACCTCAGAACTTCCATAATACAAAGGAAGCTGGTCTGGATGAACAAAACCTGTAAATTCAATATGGCTCTTTACACATTTAGGCACATTGATTTTGAACTTCCTGTAACCTCCACCAACAACATATAATCTTGCATCGGGTATCTCCCTTATTACCTCTGGCATTGCCTGCAGAAGATAGTCCAGCCCCTTCCTTGGCTCAAACCTACCCACAAAGAGAATCTGATTCCTCTTTTTCTTCCCTGGTTTGAATCTTTTGACATCCACACCATTGGGAATAATCCTGTATTCACCTGGAAAGTATTTCCTGAAACTCTCCCTTGCTGTTTCTGATACTGCTATCAACCCATCAATCCTTCTGAAGAAGTATCCAAGGGGCTTTTTGAATATCAGAT
>JAGGTX010000205.1 GCA_021163525.1 Caldifarciminota bacterium | reverse complement strand
GTTATCCACCTGCCCGTTCTGAACCAGAAGAGTCCCCATATAGAGACAATGATATTTGAAAGGAACATGGCAAGCCATATCCCTGTTGGACCCATGTGGAGGGTTTTTGATAGTATATATGCGAATGGAACCCTTATTCCCCATAGCCTCACAATGGATAGTATCATCACAGGCTTTGTGTCACCTGCACCCTGGAATGCACCACTTATCACCATGAATATACCGAAGAACACCACTGAAGGGGAAATGATTCTGAACAGGATTTTGCCAAGTTTCAGAACCTCAGGGTCATTGGGTATGAAGAATTTAACGAAGTAGTTTCCATAAAAGAAGGTGAGCGTCATACCAATTGTAAGGAATGTTCCAATCACGAGCACACCCATTTTAACCGATTGCTTTGCCCTCTTTATGTTTTCTGCGCCAAGACTCTGGCCAACAAGGATTGTTACTGCCCTTCCAATGCCCATCCCGGGCATGTTGAAAAGTGAAACTATCCTGTTACCAACACCGAATGCAGCAACAACAGCAGAACCGAATGTATTAACAATCCCCTGAAGAACAGTGAAACCAATGGAAGTAAATATGTTCCCTATGGATGCGGGTATCCCGATCTCAAACATGAGTTTTATAGCCTTCCCGTCTGGTCTGAGATATTTCCTTCTCAATTTTATCCCGTGCCTTCCCCTTATCAGGAGGAAAATCCCTATTAATGAGCCAACAGACCTTGAAAGAACGGTTGCGATGGCAGCACCGGTTACACCGAGTTTCGGGAAGGGACCAATACCAAATATGAAAAGTGGGTCAAGTATAAGGTTCAATATTATAGCCACCCCCTGAACCTTTAATGGAGTGATGGTGTCTCCAATACCCTGGAATGCAGATGTAAAGAGGAACATTCCGAACATAAATGGACTTCCAAGAAAGATTATCTGCATGTATGATTTTGTCATATTAAATGTATCCTGTGGGGTTTTCAACAATTTAAGTATGGGTTCAGAGACAAAATAGCCAATGATTGCAATTGCCAATGCAAAGACGGTTAATGATACTGTGAGTTGCCCGAGATAAAAATCTTCTTTTTCTCTATCCCCTTTTCCTTTTGACTGTGAGATAAGGGTTGTTCCTGCCAGAGACAATCCTGTTCCAATGGCTATAATGACGAATATCACATTGAATGTGATTACAGGTGCAGAAATAGCAGCCTTCCCCAGTTTACCAAGATAGAATGTATCAATCAGGTTGTAAAGTGTCTGCAAGAAATTCCCCATCATAATGGGGATTGCAAGCACAAGCAGGGTCTTCAGAAGGTTTTCACCATTTGTGTTAATTTTTATAGATTCAGGAGGCCCTGTTATCTTGATTTTTTAACCCCTTTCTTTTCACAGTATTTTGCAACAGGACAGATTGAACATCTGGGCCCTACGGGTGTGCAGATGTTCTGTCCCCATGTTACAAGAAGGTCGTTGTATTTATTCCACCACTTACGCGGGAGTTTTTTCCTCAATTCCATCTCCGTTTGTTCGGGGGTCTTTGTATTCACATAGCCAAGCCTGTTTGAAATCCTGTGCACATGGGTATCAACACATATTCCAGGTTTCCCATATCCAAGTGTAATCACGAGGTTGGCTGTTTTTCTCCCAACACCTGGAAGACGGAGAAGTTCGTCAAGTGTGTCCGGAACCCTTCCATTATACTCCTCTATGAGGATTCTGCATACCTGTTTGAGCCGTTTAGCCTTGGTTTTATAAAAACCCACAGGGTATATCAGTCTTTCTATTCTATTTGTTTTAAGATTCAGTATCTTTTCTGGTGTGTCAGCAACAAGGAATAGCCTTTTTGTTGCCATTGCTGTGACCCTGTCCTTTGTCCTTAAACTCAGGATTGTGGAGATGAGTATTCTGAAAGGGTCATGGGTTCTTTCTGCAATCTCTGTTACAATCGGGTCATTGAATTCCTTATATCTTTCCTCCATGATTTTCAATACCTTCTCAATAGTTTTATTATCCATAGACCATAGAATACAAAAAATACAGGTATGGTCAACATGGAGGAAAATTTTTTTATAATTTGACATAGTATTACTAAATTGGTATAATTTTCTTGAAAGAAAGGAGGAGTTTATGCCTGCACTTGATGATTATATCAATGCCTTTAAAAGATACCTTCCTGAAAGGGTGTTCCAGAAGATAATGCAGGACCCCAAAAGGGTCAGGATTGAGGGGGAGAAGCGTTTTGTCACAGTTTTATTTGGAGACCTTTCAGGATTTACCAGTTTAACAGAGAAGCTTGAAGACCCTGAAAAGATTGTTGAGATAGTGAACAGGTATTTCATGCGTATGCTTGAGATAGTGGAGAAATACGGTGGGGATGTGGACAAGTTTCTTGGGGATGCAATCATGGTGATATTTGGTGCACCAGTTGCACACAAGGACGACCCTGAGAGGGCGGTGAGGGCTGCGCTTGAGATGATAGAGGCAATCAAGGAACTTGGCGTGGTTCATACACCAAAGGGTGATGTTCAGGTGAACATGAGCATAGGTATAAACACAGGAGAGGTTGTTGCATTGAACATGGGTTCAGACAGGCGTATGGAGTATACAGTGATGGGTGATAATGTGAATTTATCAGCGAGGCTTGAGGCAGTGGCAAATGCTGGTGAGGTGATAATCAGTGACAGGACATACAGGTATGTGAAGGATGTTTTTGAATTTGACAAACTCCAGCCTGTGAAGGTGAAGGGGAAGGAGAAACCCATCCAGATTTACAGGGTCAGGGGAATTAAGAAGAAAAGGCCAGCCATTAACAGGGTGTTTGTGAACAGGAATGCTGACCTAAAAAAACTCAAGGCTGTGCTTGAAGATGCAGTTGGAGGAAATGGTAGGAGAATAAATATCTATGGTTCTTATGGTGTGGGTAAAACAACCCTTGTGAATAAACTGGTGGAACAAAAGACAGGATATCGTTTCATACACATAAAGGGTGACCTCTATCTGAAGAATGAACCACTGGGTGCATTTAAGGCCGCAGTAAAAGATATGTATGGCGATTCTATACCAGAGGAACTCGGACCGATTTTCTCAGAGGCCACACAGTCAAGCCCTGAAATCCTTAGAAAGTGTTTTATCTCCTTTTTCTCAAAACTTCTAACTATTTCTCCACAGGTTATCTTCCTTGAGGATTTAAATTCCATTGACAATCTCACTATTTCACTCTTTGAACAGTTGCCCCTTGATAGACCCATGCTGTTGATACTTGAATCAGAAACACCTGTTGAAGCCTGGGAAAACACTGAGATAAACCCCCTGAATTTTGATGCAACAAAGGAACTCATTGTGAATATCTATGGAGAGGCTGAACCAGAGGTTGTTGAGGCAATTTATAAATTCAGTGAGGGCAACCCATTCCTTACACACCAGGTGTTCAACCTTCTCAGGGCAAGAAGGTTTATCAGGGAAAAGGATGGGGTGTGGAAGGCAGTGAAGAAACTGGAAGGGTTCAGGATGCCTGAGAGTGCACTTGGCCTTGCGATTGAAACCCTTGATAGGCTTCCAGAGGACCTGTATCAGGTTGTTCAGTTTGCATCTGTGCCAGGTTCAAATTTCTCAGCAGAGATGATTTCAAATATATTCGGGATTTCCATACAGAAGGCAGGGGACCTGTTCAGAGAGGGAGTTGAAAGGGGTATTTTCAAATACAGGGAGGGAAGATACGATTTTACTTCATCACTTTTAAGGGATGCTGCATACTCAACCCTGCTTATAAAGAGAAGGCGTGAATTCCACAGGCGTGTGGCAGAGTATCTTGAAAGGAACTACGGAGATAAGAGATATGAGAACTCATTTGTTCTTGGACATCATTATGAGATGGCAGGTGAGAATGACAAGGCCATTGAATACATTTTGAAATCAGGTGAGATTGCCAGGAATCTTGGTGACTATGCCCTTGCGCTTGATTACTATGAGAGGGCATTGAACTTGCTGAAAAGGGTTAAGTCACCAGAGGGAATGCTTGAGGCCACAACAGGACTGGGGAAGGTGTATTTTGCAACAGGTGAAATCCAGAGTGCAAGGAAGATGTTCAGAAGGGCAATGATATGGGCGAGAAGGATTGATATGAAGAGGCTTGCAGAGATACTGGGGATGTATTCTGCCCTTTTCTCCATGGCAGGTGATTTGG
>JAGGTX010000236.1 GCA_021163525.1 Caldifarciminota bacterium | reverse complement strand
TCCTTGAACTCCTTTATTGCCTCTTTCAACTTACCCTGCCTTGCATATATATCCCCAAGGTGATAATGGAATGCCAGCATCTTCACAGGGTCTTTCTGAGCCTCCTTTTCTATTGCCCTTTTATAAATCAATTCAGCGGTTTTCAGATCGCCCTTGTCCTCATAGCACAGCCCAAGCATCTCAAGTGATTTCAACCTCTCCCTCTCCCCCCTCATTGCAATCTTGAATTCATTTATTGCCTCATCAATCAACCCCATTTCCTTATAAGACAACCCAAGGTCATAATGGCTTGAAAAGTCTTCGGTTGAAATGTTCTCAAAAATCTTCTCCTTGAATTGTTCAAGAAGATATTCAATATTTTCTTCACCAGGTGTGGGTTCCTGTAGTTTGATTGATATTGCCTCCTCCTCTTCCTTGAGGAGTTCTTCAAAGTTTATCTCAGCAACCTCTTCTTTTTTCTCCTTCTTTGCCTTTGCTGGCTTCTCTGCAACCTTTTCTTTCTTGACCTCTTCCTTTACCTCCTCCTGCGCTGCCAGTTCAGGGAAGTATTCCTGCAATGCAGGATGGTGTGGATCTATTGCCAATGCCTTTTCAAGTGCCTTCTGTGCCTCTTCCTCTGCACCCCTCTTTTTCAAACAGATGTGGAGTGATATGTAAGCCTCAACTGCCTTTGATTTATCATTTGTCTTCAGTGCAATCTGTATGAGTTTTTGAATTGGTCGCAATTCAAATGGTTTGAGTTTTGAAACCTTTGCATACAACTCCTCAGCCTTTTCATAATCTCCTGTCTCAAAAAAATAATCCGCTGCCTTGGTGTAATACTCAACAGCATCATCAATTGACTGGACAGATTCATATAGTTCTGCAAGTGTAACCCAATCCATCCAGTCACTCACAGCCTTTTCAACACTCACAGTTTCTGGTTGAGGAACACCTGGAATTGTATCCTCACCCTCTATTGCTGAAACCAGTTCCTCTTCAGTGCTCTCCGCAACCTCCTCCTCAATCAATGGTTCTGCCTCTTCTACAGGAGCAGTCTCCTTACTTTCTTCAAACACAGGTTTTGCCTGTTCAAAAACAAATTCCTCTTTTTCCGCCTCAGGAGCCGGGGTTGGTGCCTCTTCTACTACTTCCCCTTTTAATTCAGCAATCTTCATCTTTATCTGATCTGCATCTTCCACCCTTCCCTGCTCCCTATATATCTTTTCCACTTCAAGGTATTGTTCAATCGCTTCATCAATCTTACCCTGGGATACAAAGATGTCAGCAAGTTTGAGCCTTATATCTGCCTTCTTTGGAGTGAGTTCAACGATCTTTTTATAGGTGGTAAGAACGCCATCAATGTCCTTCTCCTTCATGAATTTTTCCGCAAGCCCATAATATGCACTTATTGCATCACCAATGAGACCCTGCTTTGAATAGAGGTCTGCCATTATCTCCATTATCTCAAGTTCATCCTCACCCAGGTTGAGAAGTTTTTTGGCAATTGCAATGGCGTTAGGGTAGTATTCAAGGTTTTTGTATGCCTCTAATGCATCCCATAGATACTTTTTAGCATTGTTCAGGTCGCCCTTCTTCTTGTATGCCTCTGCAATCTCATTCATTGTAACAGGATCCTCAGGGTTAAGTGAGAGTGCCTTCTCATATAGCTGGATTGCCTCATCCAGTTTGTTCTTGGTCATTGCATTCTTCGCCTTTATCTTAAGTTCAGTAATCTTCTCGGTTTTTCCCATTATCCAAGCCCCATTTCTTCACAGACCCTGTTCACAATATCACTATCAACAGGATTCTTCCTGAACATTGCACCTTCAAGAAGGGCATTATCACATATCACATTGATAAGCCTTGGTACACCCTTGCTGTGATTATAAATGGAATCCACAGCCTCCTGGGTGAAAACATCATTATCAACACCAGCCTGTTTCACCCTGAACCTTATGTACTCCCTTGTTGAATTGAGAGAAAGTTTTGACAGCCTTATTATTGACGAAACCCTCTGGTTAAGGGAAGGATTTGTTCTTATGTTGTTTATAAGCTCAGGCATTCCACTCAGTATGATTGTTATCAGCCTTGAGCCTGTGAGTTCAAGGTTAAGGAGCCCCCTTATCTCCTCCATTACACCGGGATTTGTTATGTTGTTTGCCTCGTCAATAATCACAATAGTATGCTTGCCTTCCTGGTGGAGTCTGAAGAGATTGTTTGTAATCTCACCAATTATCTCTGAATGTGAAAAACTGTCGGTTTCAACATTCAGTAGTTGTGCAAGCCTTGTAAGGAACCAGTCAATATCAAAACCAGGATGTGTGAGTATCATGAGACCAGCATGTATATTTTCGTCCTTCTTCAGTTCATTAAGAATCTTCCTTGAAAGTGTGGTCTTACCACATCCGATCTCACCTGTGAGAATCCCCAGTGCCCTCTTCTTCCTTATTATATGTAAAAGTTTTATGAATGCCCTTGAGTGTTCAGGACCACTGTAAAAGAGATCGGGGTCCGGTGTATCTGAAAATGGTTCTCTCCTGAATCCATAGAAAGATTCATACTCCATTCTACCTCCTACACGAAGATTATGTTTTCGTCATCAAGTTTAACTGCCCTGACCTTCTTCGTTTTCTTCACAGCCTTCACATGCTTTGCCTCCTGCACCCCTGAAGGAGAAGGTTCAACTTTCTGGACAGGTTCAGGGATTGGCATGGATGGGACCGCAACCTCTTCTGGTTTTTTCTCCTCAGGTGGAGCAGGCGGCATAACCTTATTCTTTACATCCCTGAACTCTGGATTTGCATTGTATATTGTCTTATAAATCTCTATTGCCCTATCTTTATTACCAGCATTCTCAAACCCTGAAGCAATTCTGTATAGATAGTCAAGCCTAACCTCACCTGCAAGATACTCATCAACAAGGGGAAGGGCATTCTCCAGTTCTCCCCTTGAAATGTAGAAGTCTAAAAGTGCCTTTCCTGCCTCCTCTCCAAAGAATCCACCAACCATTGAAGCCTTTTTCAGTTCTGATATACCCTGTTCAATAATGTTATCCTCAAGCAGTGCCTTACCAAGGTTGAGCCTGAGTTCCCCCTCCTTCTCCGATGGAATGTCAAAGTGCATTGACTGGAGGGATTTCAAAATATCCTGACCTGCTGGAGCAGCTGCAACCTGTAAATTTTGAATTTCAGGGTCATCAGGGTATCTCTCCTTAACAGTGGCGAGTATCTCATTCGCCCTGTCAACATCCCCCTTTGCAGCAAGCCCCTGTATTGCCCTGACATAGTTCTGTTTTGCATCATCAGGTGAACCGATGTCCCACAGGAGGTCAGCCATCTCAAGGTATGACTGGGCATCAAAGTCCTCCTCACCCTCACTCTCTGTCTCTGTTTTCTTAAATAGGTCCTTCACCTGCTGGGGGAAGGGTTCAATAATATTTTGAATCTTACCAGGGTCACCGCCCTCTGTGAGGTATCTTATGAGGAGTGCCACTGCATCATTCACAAGCCCATACTCAGCAAGATTCTTTGAGAGAAATAAAATGTTTTCTCCGTTTGATTCCTCAAGAAACATCCTGTAAGAAAGAACAAGAGCTTTCAATATTTCATTTCCATTCAAGCCATTTACCTCCTTTTATAATCCTGTAAACAGGATTTGCTCCTATCCAGTAGAGGAGTTCTCTATAGTCTGTGTATCTACTAATAATTATATCAGCAATTTTCCCAATTTCAAGACTTCCTTTAATTTTTTCCAGACCAAGTGAACGGGCAGCATTTATTGTTATACCTGCTATTGCCTCCTCAATTGTAAGACCATAGTGTATGCATCCAATGGATGCTGCAAGTGTCAGGTGGATTACAGGGGAAGAACCAGGATTGAAGTCTGTTCCAATGGCAATGGGGATGCCCATATCCCTGAATTTATCAACCGGTGGTCTATCTGAACCCAGATAGAAAGAGCATGCGGGCAGGAATACTGCAACAGTCCCTGCACTCTTCATCTTTTTCAAACCTTCATCAGAAGGCTTTGACAGGTGGTCTGCACTGATGGCACCCACCTCACCAGCCACCTCTGCACCACCTGAACTCTTTATCTCATCTGCGTGTATTTTTGGTATCAACCCATACTTCTTTCCCTCAAGCAGTATCCTTCTGGACTCCTCAGGGTTAAAAACGCCTTCTTCACAGAAAACATCTATGAACCGGGCAAGTTTCTTTTCTGAGACCTCTGGAATCATCTGGATGACTTCATCAATGTATTCATCCTTTGACCTTCCATGTGGTATATCGTGGGCACCAAGGAATGTTGGTAAAACATCAAACCTATCCTTCACATCACTTATCACCTGGAGCATCTTCAACTCTGTTTCCCTGTTAAGCCCGTATCCTGACTTCACCTCAACAGTTAGAACGCCCCAGTTTTCCATCTCTTCAAGCCTGTTTATGAGAATGGACCTTAATTCATCTGAAGAAGCCTTCCTTGTTTCACTCACACTCGCATTTATCCCACCACCCATTGCCCTTATCTCCATGTAGGACTTTCCCTGGAGTCTCATTGCAAACTCATTTGATCTCTGTCCTCCAAAAACAGCATGGGTATGTGGGTCAATAAACCCGGGAAAGACAGCTCTGCCCTCTGCATCAAAAACCTCTTCTGCTTTATCAGGGCAATCACCAACACATACAATTTTACCATCCTTTACACCAATTGCCCCTTTCTCAATGATACCCAGGTCCACATCCCTTCCTCTTCTCACACCACCTGCAAGGGTTATGAGGGTTCCATTCTTTATGAGAATGTCAATCATTTCAGCATTGGCATCCAGATACCCTTCTTCTTTGCCGTATCTATGGCAATATCATACCCTGCATCTGCATGCCTCACCACACCGCTTCCTGGGTCATTATTCAGAACCCTTAGGAGTTTCTTCCTCTGTTCATCTGTTCCATCAGCAACCACAACCATGCCAGCGTGTATTGAATAACCTATTCCAACACCACCACCATGATGAACTGATACCCATGTAGCACCAGAGGCCACATTGAGAAGTGCATTCAGTATGGGCCAGTCAGCAATGGCATCAGAACCATCCTTCATTGCCTCTGTTTCCCTGTATGGAGAGGCAACTGCACCTGTATCATGATGGTCTCTTCCAATCACAATGGGCGCTTTTAGTTCACCCTTCTTCACCATGTCGTTCACAATTTCCCCAAACTTTGCCCTGTCCCCATATTCAAGCCAGCAAATCCTTGCAGGAAGTCCCTGGAATTTCACCTTCTCGTGGGCCATCTTAATCCACTTCCTCAGATGCTCGTCCTCGGGGAAGGCCTTCAAAAGCATATCGTCAGTTTTGTAAATATCCTCTGGTTCACCAGAGAGTGCAGCCCACCTGAATGGGCCACTTCCCTTTGAGAACAATGGTCTTATGTACTTTGGCACATAACCAGGAATATCAAAGGCATTCTCAACACCTG
>JAGGTX010000117.1 GCA_021163525.1 Caldifarciminota bacterium | reverse complement strand
TTCAATTAAAGAGAAGACATGACCTCATCCCAAATCTTGTCAACACGGTTAAAGGTTATGCTGCACATGAAAAGGAGGTGTTTGAAAATGTGACAAAGGCAAGGGCAATGGCAACTTCAGCCAGATCCCAGGGTGAAAGGATGGAGGCTGAAAACATGCTCACAAGGGCTCTCAGGCAACTCTTTGCAGTGGCTGAAAATTATCCTGAACTCAAGGCAAACACGAACTTCCTTGAACTCCAGAAGAGCCTTGCTGAAATAGAAGAGGCCCTGCAGAATGCAAGGAGATATTACAATGCTGTTGTGAGGGATTACAACATAAAGGTGGAATCCATCCCTGCAAACATTGTTGCCCGTATTTCAGGCTTCAAAAAGAGGGAGTTCTTTGAGATTGAAGAAGAAGAACGTGAAACCCCGGAGGTTAAATTCTGATGCTTTTATTCCTGCTTGGATGGCACATTGCACTATTTAAGTCCACCATTGACCTCCATCAGGACGGTTCTCTTCTGATAACAGAGGAGATTGTAGTTGATTTCGGAGAAGGATACTTCCATGGAATCTGCTGGGATATACCCCTTGAACTCAGAGAAAGGCTCGGTAATTACTCCCTTGGTTTTAAAATAGAAAAGGTTCTGTGTGACAATAAAAAGGTCCCTGTAAAAAAATCCTATTATTCACCAGATGGATGGAGGCATCTGAGATTAAGGATAGGTGACCCGAAACGAACCATAACAGGGATACATACCTACACAATAAAATACAGTGTTCTCCTCGGAGCAAGATATTTTAAGGACCATGATGAACTATACTGGAACATAACGGGTAACCAGTGGAGGGCAAACATTGATTCTGTGGATTTTGCTATATTCTTCCCCAAACCTGCTCCAATCAAAAGAAGTGATGTTAGACTGTTTGTTGGCCTGCTGGGAAGTTCCAATACAGATACCACATTTATACTGAATGAAAAATTCATATGTGGATGGGCAAGGAACATTTATCCGGGTCATGGTGTAACAATTGCAATCAGGTTTCCCAAGGGATATCTCTCAAAACCCTCTGGTGCAAAGATTTTTATGCTCAGGCTCTTCAACAATCTTCCCTTCCTCCTTCCCCTAATTGTATTTGTTCTTCTCTTTTGTAATTGGTGGAAGAATGGGAGGGACCTTCCCATTGGCTCAATCCAGACAATTTATGAACCCCCTGAGAACATCCCTGCACCTGAAGCAGGTGTGTTGCTTGACCAGAGGGCAGATATGGTTGACATTGTCGCAATCCTGTTTGAACTGGCAAAGAGGGGATTCCTTAAAATAAAGGAGGTTCAAACAAAAAAACTTCTCTTCCTGAAAAAGAAGGACTTTGAAATCACAATAACAAAGACTGACACAGGTGGCTTACCCTTATACATGAAAAAATTCTTCAATGCACTCCTCAAATGTGGAGGTAAAAAATTCCTTGTTTCAGAACTGAAAGAGAATAACTTCGGTGCAAATCTCACATCCATTAAAATAAATCTCTACAAAGAGGTTACCAGAAAAGGCTTCTTTTATGCCAATCCTGACACTGTAAGGTCAAAATACTCCTTCACTGGATTTTTCCTGTTGTTCCTTTCTTTTTTCCTTGTAGGATTCCTTAACGCCCATATCAAAATCCCCATCTCACTTGGGATAACAGGCATCATCATCATTGCCTTCGCACCTGCTATGCCAAAACTTACAGGGAAGGGAAGGGATGCACTCAGAAAGGTGCTTGGGTTCAGGGAATTCCTTGTTCGGGTTGAGAAGCCACGTCTGAGACTCATGCTTGAGAAAAATCCATATATATTCTTTGATTTTTTACCCTATGCAATTGCCATGGGGATTGTGGATGAATGGGCAGAAAAGTTCAGGGGACTCAAAGTGCAGAGACCAGAATGGTACTATACACCCGGTGTGGGAAGAACCCTGTATGTTGCCTCAATCTCCCATTCCATCAGTGATTCAATATCTTCCTTCTCTGCAGCATCCTCACCCCCACGGGGGAGTTCAAGTGGATTTTCAGGAGGTGGTGGATTCTCCGGTGGCGGTGGAGGAGGTGGAGGAGGTGGCGCATGGTAAACAAAAAAGGAGGTTAAGGATATGAGTCTGTTTGTGATTCTTTCAAAGGGTGGATACACAATAATTGCCATTGCCATTGCTGCATTCATTGGTCTATATGTTGTTATTGAAAGGTTTCTCTATTACAGAAGGATAAGGGAGAACACGGATGAACTTATAAGGAACATCAAACCATACCTTGACGATGGAGATTTCACAACCGCCATAAACATATTAAGGCAGAAAAACTCACCACAGGCAAAGGTTATTGTGAGGGGGCTCCTGAACAGATCAAGGGAATCCATGGAGGCACAGGCAAGGGAAGAGGTTAAAAGTCTTGAAAAAGGTATAGGTGTTTTATCCTCTGTTGTAGCAGTTTCTCCAATGCTTGGCTTCTTTGGAACGGTTGTGGGGATGATAAGGGCATTCATGCAGATTGAATCACTCGGTGGAAGTGTCAATCCTTCAAGGCTTGCTGGTGGTATATGGGAGGCACTTGTTACCACTGCTGCAGGGCTTGGTGTTGCCATTGTATTCCTGATACTTTATAACATACTCGTTGATAGAGAAAACACTGTTGTTCAGGAAATAAACAGGGTTATGGACGAATTCTCCCCCTACCTTGGAGGTTGAGATGGGTGTTGAACCCAGGTTTAAAAGGGAAAAGAACTTTGCTGTAATATCCATGGCTGACATTGTATTGCTACTCCTTATATTCTTTCTCCTTACCTCCTCATATATTGTCCAGCCGGGATTGAGGGTGAGGCTACCCAGGGCAACAACAAAGGAGGCTGTTTCTGAAGACAGGGTGATAATCACAATTACGAAAGAGGGAGGAGTGTATATAGGTGAAAAGCCAGTTACTCTTGCACAGATTCCATACATGATTGAGGAAAACAAGGACAGGATTGTCCTTATCAAGGCAGATAGAGAAGTGAGTATTGCCATGGCAGTAAAGGTGATGGATGCAGTGAAACGGGGTGGAGGAACAAGGATAGTTATTGCCACAACCCCTGAGGAATGATGGATAAAAGGGCTCTTTTTCTGTCAATTGTAATCTATGGGCTTGTTATTCTCCTCACAATGCTTTTAAAGTTTTCTCCCTTCACCCCAGCCAACGAATACATAAGCATTGGGTTTGTCTCAGAGGAGGCCATAAATCCACAGCTAATAGAAGGGACGACCCCAGCCGGTGGAACTGGTGAATTTGACACCTTTACAGGGGATGTCCCTGTGAAAATAAAAGAACCAAAACCAGGACTACCACCAGAGGACAGGGTGATAAATGCCGGGAAGGAGCTTGGCCCGGAAGGTTATGGTGGTGAAGAAAAGGGGTACAGAATTCAGGGAGAGATTGCAACCAGGAAACTTATCAGGTTTGTAAAACCTGTGTATCCATCTGGGGAGCATGAGGAAACAGATGTAAAACTTGAGGTTACTGTTGATTCACTCGGGTATGTAAAAAAGGTTGATGTGATTAAAACGGGTGGATACAGATTTGACAGGAGTGCCATGGAGGCTGTGAGGGAATGGCGTTTCATGCCATTGAGAGGCATACCAGAACAAAAAGGGATTGTTATAATACTTTACAGGTTGAAATAATAATCAAAACATGTAATATAAAATCTTATGGACTTCAGGATCAGTATTGAGGAATTTGAAGGGCCTCTTGACCTCCTTGCCTATCTTGTTAAGAAGGAGGAGGTTGATTTAAGGGAATTCCCCCTTTCAAAGATAACAGGGAAATATCTAAGTTATCTTGAGGGCCTTAAAAATGTAGATTTTGATACTGCTGGTGAATTCATTAAATATTCTGCATTGCTTATCCAGTTAAAGGCAAGGGCACT
>JAGGTX010000032.1 GCA_021163525.1 Caldifarciminota bacterium | reverse complement strand
TGATTGATGTTACAGAGTCAGAAATGCTTGGGTGATACCAGTTTGCCCCCATGTCATTTGTGTAGTAAACACCAGTGGGTGTTCCAACCCAGATGGTTGAATCTGTATTATGGGATACATGGAAGCACAGGATATTTTTATCAGGTAGTGTGGATGAAAGTTCTATGAATTGTGAATCAGGCCCGGACCAGAGGTATATACCATTGGTTGTAGCAATGAATACTGAATCATCACCAATATTACTGGGGCACAACCCTGTTATTTTCCCCATTGTTGTGTCAAAGGGAAGCATTGAGAAGTGATAGGATAAAGGCACTCTCCTTGTGTATATTCTTTTCTCATTTGCCACATAATATCTCAAACGGAAAATAAATGTAGCGCTGTCAGGTGATAAGCATGCACACACAAACCCTGAATCGTTCAACTCACCATAATTATCCACATCTGTCCATGAATCAAAATCATTTGTGCTTTGATATAGATGTCTTTCAGTGAGCCCGAGCATTCTGGAACCATTACCCGGGAAGTGATAGAGGTCAACAAAGAGCAGTGAGCAGGGCCTTGTCCAGGAGAGGTCTGTTCCTGCCCTGTAAAGGCCTGAATCCGTTGCAACAAAGTAAAGATTATCTTTGCACAGGGCATCGTAGAATCCTCCAATCTTTGTAAAGGAATATACCTGGACATTGAGTGAATCCAGTGACAGGAGAAAGTGTTCCTTATGGTAGGATCTGTAAAATCCCTGGTCCTGAACCCAGAAGGCCTCAGGATTCAATGAAAAAAGAAGGATTATAAGATTCATAAACACCTCCATTTTTAAAAATTTGCATTTTCAAAAGTATTAATTCTGATAAGTGTTTTTACTATTAACCACTCCTGTTGAAAAGGATAATATACCAAAAAATTTATTCTGTCAAATGTAGAATAGAATGGATATTAAGCCCGTTATCCCCCGTTGTTCTTTTTCAGGGATTCATTTGCCATCTGAAGGGTTTTAACAATCTTCAGGGCAAACTTTCCATCAGAGATCGGATTCTTTCTTTTCTTTATGCATTCAACAAAGTGTTCCATTTCCAGTTTTAATGGTTCTGTGCCCTCTATCTTTGGTGCATGTATGTCCCCAGTCCTGTATGTGAGAAGGAATTCACCATAGTCATATGGCTCCTTTAACTGGACACCAGAGTCATATATCTTTACTTTCTCCTGAGGATTGGTTTCATCGTAGACAATCATCTTTTTTGAACCAACAACGATTGTTCTCCTTATCTTTGATGGGGCAAGCCAGCCCACCTGGATGTCTGCAATAACACCGTTGTCAAAGATTGTGTGTATGAATGCCACATCAGCAAGTCCGTCAAGCACAGCATCCTTCCCAACAGCAGATACATATTTTGGTTCTGTGTCCATCCACAGAAAGATTATTGAAAAATCATGGGGAGCAAGGTCCCATATCACATTGGCATCCTTTCTATGTATTCCCAGATTCACCCTTGTGGAGGTTATATAATATATTTCCCCCACCTCCCCACTCTCTATAATTTCCTTTATCTTCAAAACAGCAGGATTAAACATGAATGTATGACCAACCATCAGGATTTTGTTATTTTCTTCTGCAAGATTAACAATGTCCTCTGCTTCCCTATATGAAACAGTGAGAGGTTTCTCAACAAATACATCTTTATCTTTTTCAAGGGCAAGTTTAGCCAGTTCATAATGGGATTTTACCGGTGTGGCTATAACGATTGCTCTGACATCAGGGTCGTCAATGAAATCACAGGATGTTGTGTACTCTGCATTGGGAAAATTTCTCTTTATTATATCAATCCTTTTTCTGTCCTCATCACACCCAATAACCTCAATACCGGGGATATGTAAAAGATTCCTCAACAGGTTAGGTCCCCAGTATCCAAGTCCAATCACCCCAATCTTCATTTGTCACCCCCCACAAAAAAGGCCCTTATTGTGTCACATACATATTCCACATCAGTATCTGTCATATGTGGATGTATGGGTAGAGATATGATTTCATCCGCAACCTTCTCGGTTATGGGCAACAAGATATTTAAGCCCTTCAATGGTTCCTGTTTATGGCAGGGAACAGGATAATGGATGCCTGCACCAATTCCATTCTCCCTGAGGTAGTTGAAAAGTTCATCCCTCTTCTCTGTCCTTATAACATAGAGATGATACACATGCTTTGCCTTTTCGTGTTCAACAGGTGTTTTTATGGGAAGGTCAGAGAGATAATCATTGTACATCCTTGCAATCATTCTCCTTCTCTCGTTCCATTTATCCAGTCTCTTTAATTTAAGTCTCAAGGCCGCTGCCTGTAATTCGTCAAGTCTTCCATTGAATCCGAACATCTCATGGTGATACTTATCCTTCTGACCATGTTCCCTGAGTCTTTTCACCCTGTATGCAATGTCCGGGTCGTTTGTTGTGACTCCCCCTGCCTCTCCAAATGCACCAAGGTTCTTTGAAAAGTAGAAACTGAATCCTGCAACATCACCAATGGAGCCAACCTTTCTGCCATTATACTCTGCTCCCTGTGCCTGTGCTGCATCCTCAATAACCTTCAGATTATACTTCTTTGCCATCTCCATTATCCTTCCCATACATGCACTCTGCCCATAGAGATGAACAGGAAGAATGGCACGAACTACTTTCCCATCAGATTTATCAATAAGGGTTTCTCCGTCAAATTTACATTTTGTTTCAATGTATTCAAGGATTCTATCAGTGGATATGTTGTATGTATCCTCATTTATATCAACCATTACAGGTTCAGCCCCTGCATGGATGATTGCCTCTATGGTGGCAAAGAATGTATGGCTTACAGTTATCACCTTTTCACCAGGATTTACCCCTGCTGCACGTATTGCGTAATGAAGCGCCTCAGTGCCATTCCCAACGCCAATACATTCATCAACACCTATATATTCACCAAACTCCTTTTCAAATGCCTGAACATTTGGTCCAAGATAGAGCCTCATGCCTTCAAGGATTTCTTCCCACATATTGAAAAGTTCATCTTTTATCTCTTTATACTGCGCCTTAAGGTCAACAAGTGGAACAATCCTCATAAGACCCTCCTCACCCTTGCCTTTTCACCATAAACAAGTGTACCAGGTGGAATATCATCAACAACTACAGAACCAAGACCTATTAAGGCATTCTCACCAATTGTGATACCACATTTTATCACGGAACTTGCACCAATTGCAGCCCCTCTTTTTACAAGCGTGGGAACAATCTCATAATCCTCAATCAGACTCCCATCCTCCTTGCAGCTCCTCGGGAATAAATCATTGGTGAAAACCACATTGGGACCGAGAAAAACGCAATCTTCAATGGTAACGCCTTCTGGAATGAAAACAAGGGGTTCAATCTTTACCCTCTTCCCGATCTTTGCCCCTTTCCTGATTTCAACAAATGCCCCAATCTTTGTCTCTGCACCAATTTCTGCACCGTAGATATTTACATTACTCCATATAACAACACCATTTCCGAAAACGGTGTCCTTCACTATTATGTTGTATTCGGGTATCAGTATATCCACGGGTCTATTATCCGGTATTTCCTTTTTCTCACCCCTTATAAGAACATATCCCATCGCCCCTCCTCAGTACGCACCCTTTCCGAATACTATGTTTGGTATGGTTTGTAGTATAAGATGGATGTCAAGCCAGAGTGACCTGTTATATGCATAGTATATGTCAAGGAAAACAGATTCATCAAAAGGTAAGAGCGAACGGCCAAATACCTGCCACATACCTGTAATACCCTGCTTCACACTCAACCTCAATTTATGCCATTCCTCGTATTCCTTGATTTCATAATCAAGTGGAGGTCTTGGACCAACAATGGAAAGGTGGCCTTTGAGAACATTGAAAAATTGAGGCAATTCGTCAAGGCTTGTTTTTCTGAGAAAGTATCCAACCGGTGTTACCCTTGGGTCGTTTGTGAGTTTATAAACCTTTCCATCCTTCTTTTCGCCTTTTATAAGATTTTTCACATACTTCTTATGCACCTCATCGTCTATATTTGTGTACATTGACCTGAACTTGAGCATGGGGAATGGTTTCATTCCCTCTGTTAGCCTTATCTGTTTGAAGAAAACAGGACCTTCTGAGGTGAGTTTGATGATGATGGGAACAGATATGAAAAAGGGCAGAAAAACTATTATTGCCACGATGCTTCCCATGATGTCAACAATTCTCTTTGATACAAGATATGCCTTTGACCTGCCAGACCATCTGAATGGAACAAGTGGGATACCAGCAAAGTAGAACCAGTAAGGAACATCCCTTATTTTTTTGTTAACTTCTGAATAGACAAAAACCTTCTCTTTGTCCATAAAATCACCAAGTATTTTTAAAAGTTCTTGATATCCTCCTTTATTTAAGACAAGGATAAAGGTTATTTTGTTCCCTCTGAATTTTTCAAGTTCTCTCATATTTTTCACAACATCAATAACCTTTATGTTTGCAAATCTATGGGTTTTGAAGAATCTGTCCAGTCCCATGGCATTCCCATCGGGTGAGTATATTACAACGCTCCTTGAGGGCAAAATCCTTAAAAGGAGTGGATAAATAACTATCTTCTCAAAGTAAAGGATTATTGAGAGCACAACAAACAGTGAAAGGATTAAAATCCTTGAATGAAACAATCCAAACTTAAAGATGAAAGTAACAATGAGATAGAGGAAGAACGAATATAGCATGGACTTTGATGTTCTGTATATGTAGCCAATTCTGTCAAGATATGCCATAAAATTGAACATATCCGTATATGCGAATACGGATAGAATGATAAGAGGTATTGAAGTAAGGTTATACCGTATATAAACAGGATGGGAGATACAGTGGATTTTGATTAACAAATAATAGGTAAACCCAACCCCCAGCAGGGCTGATGCAAGATCAATTATAAGGAAGGTAAGATCCCTGTCTCTCCACATAGAATTAAGATACCTGAAAAATGGAAACTTTCAAGTGATTGGTTGACTTGTTTTCAGTGTGTGTGTAATATCCCTGTATGGTGATGCTCCTGCTTTATGTAATGATACCTCCTCAGGTGATAAGGGGTGTCTATCTATCCCCTGGTGTTCTCTCTTCAGGAAAAGGGGAGAGGAGGCTTATCCAGTTAATAAATGAAGGTGTGATTAACACTGTGGTCATGGATTTGAAGGATGTCAGGGGAACAAAATATTTTAAACTCTGCAAAAAGAAGATATCAATGTATAAAAAACTCGGGGTGTATACCATTGGAAGGGTTACGGTTTTTAAGGACGAATACATGGCAAAGAGGGATAGTGGGGATTTTGCCCTTAAAACATATAAGGGTAAAATCTGGCACGACCCTATTGAGGGATACTGGACTGATCCTGAGGATAGAAGGGTATGGGAGTACAATATTGATGTTGCACAAAAAGGATTTGAAATAGGGTTTGATGAAATACAGTTTGATTATATAAGGT
>JAGGTX010000115.1 GCA_021163525.1 Caldifarciminota bacterium | reverse complement strand
GCGCAAGGATTGACATCGGTCGCATAAAAGAGATTGAAGAGGTTACAAGGCATGACATTATTGCGTTTGTTACTTCAATTGAAAAGCAGACAGGTGATGCTGGCAGGTTTTTCCACTATGGTCTTAAATCCTCTGATGTTATTGATACTGCCATTGCCATTTTAATGAAGAGAACCATTGAAACCCTTATTGGCATGCTTGATGGACTAATAGAAGTTTCCTGGAAAAGGGCGGTTGAAGAAAAATTTACACCCATCGTGGGGAGAACCCATGGTATCCATGCAGAGCCAACAACATTGGGGCTTAAGATACTATCATGGGTGAGCGAACTGAACAGGGCAAAAAAGAGGCTGAACCAGACCCTGGGATTTGTTACATACGGAAAGATTTCAGGACCTGTTGGAACATACTCCCACCTTCCCTCAAAGGTTGAGAAGATTGCACTTGAAAAACTTGGGCTGAAGCCTGAACCTGTATCAACCCAGATCGTTCCAAGGGACAGATACATTGAGTTTATATATTCCCTTGTGATGGTTGGCGAGGCAATTGAGAGGATGGCAGTGGAGATAAGGCATCTCCAGAGGACAGAGATAAGGGAACTTGAGGAGCCATTCACAAAGGGTCAGAGAGGCTCATCTGCTATGCCCCACAAGAGGAATCCAATACTCTGCGAAAGATTGACAGGTATGGCAAGGCTTCTCAGGGGATATCTTGTCACTGTTCTTGAGAACAACGCACTGTGGAATGAAAGGGATATAAGCCACTCATCCGTGGAGAGGATTGTTCTTCCTGATGCATCGGAACTCCTTGCATACATGATTAAGAAGGCAACATTTGTTATTGAGAACCTGACTGTGTATAGAGAGAATATGGAAAGAAACCTTAGCCTGACAAAGGGGCTCCTATTTTCAGGTTCAGTTCTTCTTTTCCTTGTAAAGAAGGGTTTGACCAGGGATGAGGCATACAAGATTGTCCAGAGGAACGGAATGAAGGCATGGGAAGGAGAAAACTCATTCCTTGATTACCTGCTTCAGGATGAAGATATTAAGAGGTTGTGCAGTGAAGAGGAACTCAGGTCTTTGTTTGATATGGATAAAATTCATTCCAGTGTTAATGAAATTTTTGGCAGGGTGGAGAAGGAATTAAGAAAAGACAACCTTTAAGAATCCTGGAAGCACATGTCACGATGTTGACTATATAGAAGGAATTCCACAATTCTTGCTGTCAGTTATGGTGTTGAAAAGACAGAAATAAAGGATGAAGAGGATAAACCTGTAAGGGAGTTCTTCAAACTGGTTAAGGATAGAGATGTTGAACTTCATGATGATATTATTTCTGCTGTTGATTATGTTATTGATAAATATGCAAACCTTGATGACCATGAATTAGGGAAGAAGAGTCTAAGTTACTATAATCTATTCTATTAATTGGGCTCCACCACAATTTATTATCCTTTATCTTACTAAAAAACAGATAAATAAACGAAATGTCAAATTTTCAACCACCGTCCCCGGTGAAAATCATCATTCTCCAGAAATTTTATGGCCTTTTCAACCGCCTCTTCAGGTGAATTGGTCTTTTCAACCTTTTCAAATGGAAGGTCACATTCAAGACCAATTACCCTTTTCCCAAATTTCAGTGCAAATGCAATCTCAGTCATGGTTCCATAAGCACCATCAATGGCAATAAGAACATCAGAGGATTTCACAATGATAACATTCCTCATTTCACCCATTCCTGTAACAATGGGTATGTCAATGTAAGGGTTTGCTTCTGATTTAGAATTTCCTGGAAGGATACCTATAACAAGCCCGTTTTTCTCCTTTGCACCCTTTGATACTGCTTCCATCACCCCACCAAGCCCACCGGATAAAACAGGGTACCCCCTTTCAGCAATGAGATTTCCTACCCTCCTTGCAGTCTCGTAAATCTTTTCTGAAACCAGAGAACCGCCTATTACACCAATGATTTTCATCTCACTATAACCAATTTTTTTATTTTTTTCGCATTTCCTGTTTTAAGAACATAGTAGTAAACACCATTCCCCAGTTTTCTGCCATACATGTCTGTCCCATTCCAATCAATATAGTTTCTTCCAGCAACACCATTTATGGATTTTTTCCATACAGGTTTCCCTGTCACACTGAATATTATAAGTTCAACATCCGTTGATTTCAATAGATGGAATATGAAGGTTGTCTTTTCTGCCATGGGGTTTGGATAGTTGTGCAATCCCCAGACTGTGTTTTCAGGAGCAACAACAAGTTTCATATACTTCCTTCCCACATTACCCGCATTATCAAGACCATATATATCAATGAATACAGTATCGCCGTTTTTTGCATCAAATGAATAATCCAGGGTGATGAAACCCTTTTTATATGAGCCTGTATAGAATTCAACCCTGTCACCTATATAAAGTGGATGTGAATATCCATTGAGGAAAACAGAAACATTCTGGGGTTTTCTTATATCAATACCGCTTTCATCCTGAATTTTAATGGTGAAGGTTCCCTCTCTGGGTATTTGACTCAATTCCTTCAGTTCTTCACCCTCAAAGTTAACTGTTATTACAGGTGGATTTGATTCAACTGGTTCAGCACTTCTCATATATACAGGGATGGTCTTTCTAACCTCCCTGTCTCTCAATATTCCGTATAATCTCACCTTACCCCATCCAGTCTTCACATCAAATGGAACAGTGAATTTTATAGTATCGGTGTTTTTGAATATACCCCTGAATACTTCGTTCCCGGATAGGGTGAAGTTTATACTTCCGCCAGCAGGTGATTCATATGTAGTGTCAATATCCTTCTCAGTTACGATTAAATATGTCCTATCCAGCTTAACAGGAAGCAACATGGAATAGACCCTGTTCCCAAGCAATGTATCAGGTGCAGTAATCACTGTGTCCAGGAATTCTTTAAAAAGAGGAGTTGCAGGATCTCCGAATAATGTGTAGGTGGTACTTCCATAACTGCTTAATCCAGCCACAAAAGCATCACCAGCAGCTGGAGAACTTGTTATATTCTGCATCATTGTCCTTCC
Organism: Caldifarciminota bacterium; assembly: GCA_021163525.1. Lineage (GTDB taxonomy): Bacteria > Hydrothermota > UBA3072 > UBA3072 > B12-G15 > B12-G15. Next base: position 9,709 of record JAGGTX010000115.1, on the reverse strand, counting down.
AAGTGCATAGTTTGAACCTGGATATGTAGCCCTTGTGGCAGCAACGGATACAATTGAACCACCATCGGGATAAAGGGTAAAATAATCACCAATTGACCTCTCTCCCGGTCTTTCAAAATAGCCTGCATTGCAGGTGGCAAGATAGAAGAAAGAACATTTTCTCCAGTTTGAAAGTGTTGAAATATCCTGGAGGGATAATACCTTTTCATGCGTTAATTGGGAGATATTACCATGTCCATAGAAGAATCCTATAATTGCACCAGAAGAAAGTCTACTCATAAAATCCCTATTTGCAGCAGGTTTCTGGTTTCCTTCAAATGGATAAAGAACCATATATACCTTCTCGGGTTTCAACCAGTCTGGTAAGTAACTGCTGGTATTTTCAGCATCCCTTGTATGTAGAAGTTCATTGCTTGAATTACTCGTATATTCGTCATCTGCAAGTATAAGGACTTTTTGCCGCCATAGGCCTTCAGATTTTTCATATTCAATCAGTTTATCAACCCATTTCTCTGCTTCTTCCTGTGTGGTTGCTGTAACTCTACCTATTGGGATTTCGGGCCTTGTATCACCGTCAAAATCTACATACCAGACATCCTCAGTGGGATTTCTACTCAAGAGGGTAAATATCCCCACATCCGCACCATTTGTATGTATCGGGATGATATTTTCTGACCTTTCCAGACCAGTATGGTTTTTGTAGTCATACGTCCCCTTTCCCAAGAAAAGGACATAAGATGGTGGAGGAGACCAGTTCTGGCTTGCATATAGAAGAAATCTCTTTATTGCACCAGGGTCAGCAACACCAAATGAGAAGTTATCATATACTTCAGAGATACTCACAACCTTAACCTCTGGATTAGGAAATCCCTTAAGATGTTTTGAGCGCCATTCTGCAAGTTTATTTGCCTGTGTTATAAACATATCACCTGCAATGCACAACCAATCAGCACCACCATTCCAGAGAGAGACAGGGTTTGCAATTTTCACCTCAAGTGGTCTCAAGAAACTATCACAAAGGAATATCCTTTTACCATCGTAATAGTATCCTCCCTTTGATTCACTGTAAGTAAGTTTTTCAGGATTGTATGGGTCATCAATACCCAGTGCCAGTTTTCTCTTGTCTGTTTTTATCACCCTGTCACCTGAATCAGGGAACCAGACACTTTCATTGTGAATATCAGAGATTGCCCTGGTATAAATAACTTCAAAGAAATCAAAGTATACCTCATCCTTATCAGCATCCACACTGAATATTAAAGTGTTTTCACCCGGTTTAAGGCCAGAGTTAAATCCGGATTCAAGAATTAATCTTTCACCATAGAAAACATAAGGAGATTGGCAGGAAATCATTGTATCAACATCGTTCACCCTTAAAGTGACATGGTGGGTTTGCCCGCTGATAATGGTGTAAAATCCTGTTCTGAGAGTGAAACGAGAGCCTTCCAGCCCGGTAATATGAAATTTCTTTTGAATGGTGTTTTCGTCTGATGGAAGGACAATGCATCCCCATGTCCATGCGAGGCCTGAGCGGGAAAAATTTATTGAATCCTTCTCAAAATGAAGGGTGTCCTGAAATGATGTCACTGCATCCCCATCACCAGAGGGAATGTTATCCATTTTAAGGGGTTCACCGTCAAGCCTCAGCCAATAAACATTTGTGTCTGTGAAGGGGTTATAATAAAACCTCATCAATGTGTCTGTCCAGGGTCTTGGGTTGTAATCCGGGAATCTTTTGAATACGTTTTTCTCAAATCCCTCAAGGGATACGCCATAAAAGAGGATGTACTCTCCTTCATCAAATCTACCATTATGGTTTTCAACATGATAGATTGCCGGGAGCCTTTCAGGGAGTTCCTTCAATGAATCATAGAATGCAAGGTTGAATTTGAAAACCCTTCTGTATCCAGACCTTACCTCAATCTTCTCAGGGTCAACAATATCGGGATTGAAGCCTGCCTCTTCAATAACAGACCTGTCTATCCTGTAAACCCCTTCATCTACAAATTTAAGCCTTATCCACATTCCTCCTTTTTCTGGCACTGCCTTTGGATGAAGGGATACAATTCTTCCTCTAATTTTGTTGATGAATTTCACCGGTGTTCTGTATCGTTCCCTGAACCATTTTCCTTTCATTTTTATTTTTATCAATATCTTCTTCCTCACCTCAACATTATTCCCAGATTTTATAAATGGATTTATAATAAGTCTTCCCTTCTTTGCTCTCTTCCCATAAACCTCCATCTTAACTGGAGAGGGTTTATAGTCCACTGTTCTATATTCAGATTCTCCAAAAATGTCCTTGACAACAGGTGGTGTTATGTTTTCTTCTGTCTTCTCAAGCACCTTATATTCAACATTTCCCCCTTTTTCAGGAAGCCTTACAAAATACACAGCATAAGGTATTTCAGGGTATCCAGGAGGAAGGTCGCACTCACCATCTGTGAGTTTTATGTGCGGAATTCCACTGGTTGTATCAATTGTGTATTCAGCATTGTAGAGAAGAATAAGTGAATCAGGGGTGTCCGAAATAACGGTTATAGTGCCAAGGAGGAGTAGTATCATAACTTTTCTGCCTCTTCAACGAGCATAACAGGGATGCCATCCTTAATGGGATATGCAAGCTTACACTTCTCGCATATAAGTCTTTCATTTTCTTCATCATATTTAAGGTCACCCTTGCATTTGGGACAGGCAAGGATTTTCAAGAGTTCTTTGTCTATCATTTCAACCTCCTTATTTGAATACTGCCAGAACCAATCTGGCCTGTTTTCAGGTAAATATAAACCAGTTTTGCCACAGTGCTATCCCTGAACGGGATAATCATAGGGTTATTCCCATAGCATGTTGAAACAAGAGAATCATCAACAAAAAGCCCTATTATCCCATTCCCTGGATTTTTTATTCCAATTATGAGTGACGGTCTTCCTCTTGGGTCTGTTCCATGATTTATCTGGATTATCTCTGGATTGTAAGGTGAATCAATGGAGTAGGTGTATAAGGTATCAAGCGGGTCCTTCAACTCACCATGCCTGGTGCTTTCAAGAACATACCACTTCACGGTTCCCATTTTGAACAGATTACTGTTCAGGGGAACTTCTTCAATGAATTCAAATATGTTTTCTTTTAATTTAACATCCCTTTCACCCCACAGTTCAAGCCTCAGTTTTATCCTCTCCATATCACATCCATCACAATCAACCCGAATCCTTGTAACAGGTTTCCTGTATTTTCCAATGTCCATACACCACTTTGCATTCTCATTTTCTGCAGTGATTTTGAAGATCCTGCCATCCTTTATATACACGAGCCCTTTCCCCATTCCTTTAACCGGGTCAAGAAAAAATAAAACTGCAGGGAATTCGTAAATGAGGGTGTTTCTCCTCTTCCTCTTGAAGACAAACCTATTTTCACCGCAAACAATCCTGATCTGTTCATAGGGATTATAACCTGAAACATCCATTGTGCCTTCAGGAGATTTCAGGCTTCCTTTAATATCCACCCTACCCTTCCCCATATAAATGCCTTCAGCATCCATCCTCATAAACCTGTTCTTCATATGCCACCTGAATGTGAAGCCATTTTCAAGGGAGTCTATTAATTGTGCCACATTCACCCTTTCGGATGTCCTGATAACCTCACTTGAGGCACAGAAGGACAGTATCAGAATCAACATAAATGAATTTTAAGTTTGCATAAGATATTGTCAACAGTGCTCTATTCTCCGGGGACGGGGGTTGAAAATTTGACAGTTCGATAAATTTATAAATTTATCCTCCGTCCCCCGAGGAAGAATTTTCACTTGACATTTTTCGTTTTTTTTGTTGAATTAACATATGGCAATACCGAAGGATGTTTTTTTAGATGACTTAACAGGTGTATATAACAGAAGGTATCTACTTCACTGGATTGATGGTGAGATAAAGAAATCCAGGAGGTATAGATTACCATTTTCCATAGTTCTTCTTGACCTTGATGACTTCAAGGAAGTGAATGATGTTCATGGCCATCTGAAGGGCGACCTCATCTTGAAGCTATTTGCCCAGTACTTAAAGGGAACCTTGAGGGAGGCGGATATTATAACCAGGTATGGTGGTGACGAGTTCATAGCCCTTCTTCCCAACACACCAAGGGAACAGGCCCAGATTGTGGCAGAGAGGATAATTGACCAGGCTAAGCGTCAGAGCTTTTCAGGGATAAAATTATCAGCCAGTGCAGGTATAGCCACTTTCCCCATTGATGGGGAAACATGGGAGGAACTCTTCAGGGTTGCTGACAGGCGGCTTTATTCAGCAAAGAGAAAGGGCAAGGGCAGTGTTGGTGTTATTGGTGAGGAGCTGGGTGAACTAATGATACCCACTCCCCATTTAATAGACAGGAAGAACGAGATGAAGGAGATTGAGAGGCATATACTTGATTCCTCCCGGGGTTTATTCATTGTTGGAGGTGGTGCAGGTGTGGGCAAGACCAGGCTTGTGAAGGATGTGGTGAGCAGTATGCCAGGACTTGTGTTGTTTACAGGCCATTCCTATGCAACGATGCATTCTTCACCCTATTTTGCCATAAGAGATTTATTCAGCAACATTATCCAGACCCATGAGGATGAGGTGAGGGATGTTTACGTGAATGATTTAAACATCCAGCAGAAGAGGGAGATATCCAGAATAATTCCCATTGTCTCAGGTTATTTAGAACCCCTTGTTGGTGATAAGTTCATGTTATTTGAGAGTATCCAGCAATTCCTCATCTCCCTTTCAAAGAGGATAAAATTCGCGTTACTATTTGATGACCTCCACTGGGCAAGTGAATCAACCATTGAACTCCTCTATTACCTTATAAAAACCCTGCAGGATATTCCCATTTTTGGCACATATAGAATTGAAGAAATACACCAGACACCCCTTGAGGAAACAATAAGAATACTTGGAAGGGAAAGGTTATACAAATTACTAATGCTTGAACCACTTGAGCGAATATACACAAAAGAGATGGTTGAGGTAATATTGCAGGGTCTGGCGAGCAATGAACTTGTTGAGTATGTTTACAGGGAGAGTGGTGGGAATCCATTCTTTATAGAGGAAATCCTAAAAGAACTTCATAAGAGCCAGGCCCTTAATAAAACAGGTGATGCCTGGTTTATAAGCAAAAGGCCCTCCATCTCCATACCAAAGTCCATTGAGGATACTGTTCTTTATAAACTTCAACTTCTAAATGATGAAAGGAGAAGGATAGTTGAGATTGCTGCATGTATTGGAAGAGATTTTAGCTTTCCCCTTCTCCTCCAGATTTCTGGTTATAACGAAGGTGAATTGTATGACATCCTTGACGAACTTGTTTCTCTTGGTCTTCTGAGGGAGATAATACCCAATTCCCGCTATTACTTCACTGAGGATGCATTCAGACAGGTTGTTTACACCACTATTCCAAGAGGCAAAAGGATGAAAACTCACATGGACATCGCCAATATAATAGAGCATCATTTTAGAGAGATTCCATACTGGCATGAACAACTCGCCTATCACTACTTTATGGGTGGTGAAAAGAAAAAACTTCTTGAATTTGCAATACAGGCGGGAATGAAGGCAAAGGAAGTTTATGCACATGAGGAAGCATTAAAATTCTTCTCATGGGCACTCCAGGGAGAAATCCCCAGAGAAAAAAGGGTGGAAGTTCTACTTATGATGGGAGAGGTGAGTGTGTTGAAAGGTGATTACAGGAATGCTATTTCTTTCCTTGAAGAGGCCGTTTCACTTGCATCTGGTGCATTAAAGGGGGAGTGTTATCAAAAACTTGGCTGGGCCTTTGCAGAAATGGGGGACTATTCCAATGCCCTGAAGGTTTTAAGAAAGGGAAGAAAACTCTTCACAGATAAGAACAAAAAACTTATCACAGATATTGAGATTGCCTGGACATATAAGGGACTTGGTAAAATGGAATCAGCCCACAGGAAGATAGCCAGTGTTATGGAAAAACTTGACAAGGAAAAATTTGGGCATGAATACTCAAGGGCACTCACAATCCATGCGATCCTTCATGCAGATGAAAAAGACTATAAATCAGCCATGAAATACTACCATGAGGCAATGGAACTGAAACAAAAATTGAATGACAGGATAGGGATAGCACATATCTACCTTGATGCCGGAATCATCTATGCAAATCAGGATGATTATGAAATGGCAGAAAATTATTATTCAAAGGCACTTGAGATATATATAGAAACAGGATACAAGAGTGGAGAGGCCTCTGCCCTCAACAACCTTGGTTCTCTCTATTTAAGAATGAACCTCATTCATAAGGCAGAAGAGCATTTCAGAAAGGCCCTGAGAATAGCAGAATGGGTTGGGGATATTTCCAATAAGCTCCTCCTTCTCAGAAATCTAGGATTCATCATGTATGTCAACGACTTTCTGGACGAGGCTGCTAAATTTTACAATCAGGCATTAAACATTGCCAGGGAGAACAACAATAATGAATGGATTATAAGACTCCTGGCCAGTTTAATAAACTTAAATATAGAAGGGTTTCATAACTTTGATGAAGCTGAAAAACTGATGAATGAAGCAAAATCAATGTTTCCACAGATTGAAGATAAACTGCTTAAGTCCTGGATACACTCCCTTGAAGTTGAGCTTATTCTGAGTAAGGTGGAGGAAAAACCTGATACAAACGCCATTGAAAAGGCTATATACATCATAAAGGATAAGGTACTCCCTGAGGCTCAGAAGTCAAAAAGCAGATATTCACTCCTGGAAGCCTATTCAAAACTTGCAAGGTGTTATGCATTCAAGAAGTGGGACAAGTGGGGTGAGAGATATGTGAAACGCTGTCTCAAAGAAGCAGAGAAGGAGGTTGACAGGAGCGTGTCTGCTGATGCTTACTTCTACGCAGGGGAGTTTTACAGAATACTTGGTAATAAGAAGAAGGCTGGTGATTTCTACAGAAAGGCTCAGGAAATTTACAGGGAATTTGATTTTGCACGCCCCGTGAAGGTGATAGAAGAAAAACTCAAACTATTATCAAAGAAAAAGAAAAGGTAATCTTACTCTTTGCCCAGGTCCCTGTAAATTATTCTTATATCCTTAAAGTCACTGGAAAGTTTCTCATATACTGCGTCTGCAATAACAATTGACCTGTGTTTCCCACCCGTGCACCCAAAGGCAACTGTAAGATAAACCTTCCCTTCCTTTTTGTAAAATGGTATAAGGTATCTTAAATAAGATACTGTTCTTCTCAGAAAACCTGCTGTCTCTTTTTTCTGGAGGACAAAATCCCTCACTGCCTTATCCCTTCCGGTTAAAGGCCTCAATTCTTCAACAAAGTGTGGGTTTGGTAAGAAACGAACATCAAAAACAAGGTCTGCGTTTTCAGGCAATCCATACTTGAATCCAAAGGCTATTATGTTCAGATAAAAAAGCCTTCCACCACCAAAGATATTTGAAACAAGTTCCCTTAAATCGTGGACTGAAAGGTGTGTGGTATCAATTGTTCTGGTGGAAAGAGGCGAAATGACCTTAAGCCTCTCCCGTTCCCTGTTTATACCTGTTTCAATATCCCCAAGGGGATGCCTCCTCCTTGTTTCCGAGTATCTCCTCTTTATAACCTCGTCCCTTGCTTCAAGGAAAAGAATCTCTGTTTTTACCCCTTCCTTTTTTAACGCCCTGAACACATCCCTGAAAACATCAAGGAACTCACCCTCCCTGACATCAACAACAATGGCAACATTGTCTGATGGTATATTCGTGGATTTAAGGACATCAACAAACTCAAGAATCAAAGGAACTGGTAGGTTGTCTATGCAATAGAATCCAAGGTCCTCCAGTGCCCTTAAAGCCGTGGTCTTACCCGCACCTGAAAGTCCTGTAATAAAGACTATTCTCATTCCCTGTCTTCCTCAAGCCTTGTTATTTTTTTTGCCTGTTTCTTCATATGCTTTATGAGTTCAGAGTTTAATATCTTTGCAGTATCAATACCCATTTCTTTCAAAATGTGATTCATTGCAACAAGTTCACAGAGCGTGGCGATGTTCTTACCCGGCACAAGAGGAATTTCAACAAGTGGCAGGTCAATCCCAAGCATGCTTGTCATGCTGGTTTCAAGCCCTGTTCTTGTATAATCCACTTCTGCGTTCCATTCTCTAAGGTTAACAACAACCTCCACCCTCTTGTGCAATCTCAGGGCCCTTATACCATAGAGTAAACCTATATTCACGATGCCTATTCCTCTGATCTCCATATGGTGTTTGAATATCTCTGATGGCTCAACCCCTTCACCAATCAGAATGTTTCCTCTCCTCTTCAGCCTGACCACATCATCTGCAACAAGTCTGTGTCCCCTTGCAACAAGGTCAAGGGCAGTTTCACTTTTACCGATCCCACTCATACCTGTAAAAAGGAGTCCTATTCCATAGACATCAACAAGTGTGCCGTGGATAACCTTTTCAGGCGCAAGTTTGTCTTCAAGATAAAAATGGAGTGTTTTCTGGATGTCATGTGTATTGCCTGGTGCAGTAAAAAGTGGTATGTCAAGTCTGTTGCACTCCTTCTTTAAATAATCAAAGGGTGTGTATCCCCTTGTTATGATTACGCATGGTATGGAGAAGGAGAGGAGCCTATCAATGGCTTCTTCCCTCTCCTTCTTTTTAAGCTTCTTCAGGAAGTTCATTTCCCTGTTTCCCAGAACCTGAAGGGAATAGGCGGGGAAATGTTCTGTGTATCCGATTAGAACAAACGCAGGCCTGTTTATATAAGAACTCCTCACCTCCCTATCCAGACCATTGAAACCTGCAACCATTTTAAGGTCTATCAATTCCTGATTATCTTCAAAAACCTCTTTAATCTTTACGGACTTACTACCTTCCATTGTGTTCCCTGATTCTATCATCAAGTTTTACAAGCCGGGATTTCAATTTCTTATATGCCTGGTCAAAGGCCGTGTATGGGTCATGGCTTGTGGCCTTTGCTGTTATTACATTCTTTTTGGTTTTCAAAACTATTTCAGCCTTACGCATGTTACCATCCAGGTCAAGTATCACCTCTATATGCTGAATAAGGCTGTTAAACCTATCAAGCTTTTCCATACGCTTCTCAATCCTGTTTCTCAATGTTTCCGTGGGCTGGAAATGCCTTGTTGTTAAGGTGAATTCCATAACTCCTCCTTTTTTAGGATAGTTGGTTTTTTGTAAAGGTTCAGGGTTTCAGGATGGTCCCTGTTGAAATGAAGGCCTCTTGACTCCTTCCTCTGGTATGCTGAATAAGAAATGAGATAACCAAGGATTGCCATGTTTCTTGCTTCAAGGGACCTCCTGCTAACACCACCTGAATCAATCACCTCCTGTATGTCCTCCAGAATGATGGGGAACCTCTTCAGTGCCTTCTCAAGCCTTGCATCACTCCTGACTATTCCAACATAGTCCCACATTGTATGTTTAATCTCTTTTATAAGATGTGCAACAACAACCTCCTCTCCATCAGGACAGCACTTATCCACCATGTATTCGGGTATATTTTCTGGTTCAGAAGGTTTAAAATCTTCAAGGGAGGCCCTTGCTGCCCTGCTGGAAAAAACAAGTGCTTCAAGCAATGAATTACTCGCCAGCCTGTTTGCACCATGAACGCCTGTATAGGCAACCTCTCCTGCTGCATATAATCCATCAAGTTCAGTCTTTCCCCATAAATCAGTTGCCACTCCACCACAGAGATAGTGTGCT
>JAGGTX010000141.1 GCA_021163525.1 Caldifarciminota bacterium | reverse complement strand
GTGCTGGAACAATCTCCCTTTCCCTCACCTTAACCCACCTTGATGAAAGTTTTATGTAGTAGTCAATCAAGGGTCTCAGGTCTTTATTTTTTAACTTACCAACAGGTATTATCTCAATCATCTCTTAAAGTTCCACTCATCTGACCTGTACTTCTCATAGGGTATGTTGTCAATATCAGGAAAGGGCATAAAATTTATTCCGAATGCCTCAGAGAATCCGTTTTTAACAGCCTCTTTCACCTCATCAAGTGTAACATGCCTGCCAAGTGCCTCTGAAAGGGAGACCATTCCCTTCACCTCGGGGAAGGGTTCTCCTGGTCTTTTTATCATCAGTGTTCCCTGCTGGAGTGCAACATTCCCCCTTCTCACCTGTGCTGAACCTATAAGTTTTCTGCCCTTATGGGTGAATTCATACCATGATGGTGCACTGAAACAGAGCTGGTCATCACCCTGACCCCTACCCCTCACAATATCCACCTGAACACCGAGTATATCAAATGCCCTTTTGAACCCCTGTGCAATCTTCTTATAAGAATCAAGGACTGTTTCTCCACCAATCAAAGGGTCATCCCTTGTAAATGTGATTGAGTATGTGAAATCCCCGGAATGTATAACCGCCCTTCCACCAGTTGGTCTTCTCACAAAGGGGATTCCCTTCTCTTTAAGGCTAATCAACCATTCACCAACCCTCTGGTGAAAACCAATGGTGATTGCTTCTGGAGAAAAATTAAAGAATCTTAAAACGGGCACCCCCCTTTCCCTGACAAAATCCATCAATGCCTCATCAAAGGCCATATTGAAATAAGGGTCCATGAAACCAGTATCAATGAAAAACCAGTTCATTAGAAGAATTGAACAAGTTTGAGAATGGAAGACCAGAGAAAGTCAAGCCTTCCAATGAGGAGTGAGATACGTGCCATCACCGTGTAACCAAACGATGCACCAAAGGCAACCATAATGAATAGAATCCCCACCTTTGAGGTCTTTCCCAGAACACCCGTGTGGGGCTTTGAGAAGAAGAAGTATATGAGGGTGGTTATAACACCCACAACTATTACGAAATTGTTGAATGAAGTGAGTCCATTTCCTGTCCACAATGGAAGGATGGTTGCCTTCACCTGTGGAATGATGTATCCATGAACCGCACCTGTGAGTGTGAGACCAGCCCCAATACCAACGGTGAAGGCTATTGACCATCTACTTATCCAGGCAATCCTTGGAAACCATCTTGTGAGCATGAGCGCACCAAAGAAAAGGGGAATTACAAGCCAAACGGCCCCTGGCTGTTTCTCTGCAATGGGCTGTATCACCATGAGTTTTATGGTGAAGTGCCATGTGTAAATCAGCCAGTATCCTGCTGAATAACCAACATAGAGATGCTCAGCAAACTTGTAAACTGGATTGTCACCGTAGAGGAAGGACATAATTGCAAGTGTTAAACCTGCTGCGACCCAAATACTCAATGCCTCAATCATAACCCTCTCTTCCTCCTTCTCTCCATAAAGTATCCTATATTGCCAAGTATGATGAAAAGAATTATTGTCACATGTGCCCACGACTGGGATGCCATACCAATATGGCCAAAGTCTGGATGATTAACAAGTTTCTCATACTCTGCAGCACCCTTGAGCCCCCCAATCAATCCCTTTATCTGGCCTGCCTGAAGATAGGGATAAACACCAGCAGCCATAACAGCAGTCACTCCAAGTATCAAATCCTGCTTGAACCTTGCATTCACATACTGAACCCATGCATCGCCCATTGAACCCGCTTCAAGCCCCACAACAACCGCAATATCATCATAATTATGGATATTCTTCATCATAGGGAGTGAATCAAGGGGTGTTCCCTTTATATCACCGTAAAAAACACTCCTTATCTCTGTTCCCATCCTGAGCATTACTGCTATATCTCCTGGTCTGTAACCAAGGTTCATGTAATCCACCCCATACACCTTTCCATACTCCTTTGCCACCTCTTCAAGCCCCTGGTTACCAATGGGTAGTCCAAGTGGCCAGAAGTTTATCAGGACAACCTTCAAATTCTTATCAAAACAGTGCCTGAGGATTGCCTTGAGCATGGGCTGGAGTTCTGGCATTGAGGCGGCATCGTAGTCAATGGAAATCATCACAACAGAACCTTCAGGAAGACTGTTGATTGTATCGTATGCACTCTTCACAGCAGGGGAAACATGCACAGTCATTCTCAAGCCAAAGGCTATCGGGATGAACACCACCAGGCCTATGATAAGGAATATCCATCTTCTGTCTATTTTTCCCAATTTTTCCCAGAAACTTATATTCTCTCCATTCATGACAGATAAGTCCTTTCTATGCCAAGTATAAGCCTCAACGACATCGCCACTGTCCCGAGTGAAATACCTATCATTATACCCCTCATTGGACCAAGCTGGAGGACATTCAAAATCCAGGATGTGAGATCGGGGAGTTTATGCCACAACATATAGCCAACAGGGACCCTGCCAAGCATAACAATCACAGCAGTGACAAGCAAAAATGTGGCATCTATATTCCTTGCCCTGAATGCCCTGTATGAGGCTGATGCTATGAAGAAGGCAAGAAGGGCAAACATTGTTGACTGGAGTGGAATGAGTATTGTGTTGTAAAAGTACATGAAACTTGAATTTATATTAAAGGCATCACCAAACCTGACCTCTGAAATAACACCCGTTATGAAACTCAAAAGAAAACCACAGTAAAAAACTATACTGAACCACCATCCCTTCTCTCTCCTCCTCAATTTTGTGTAATGGAATTTAACAAGGGAGTCAACACCAAGAAGCATGGTGAAACCAAATATCACAGAATACCATGTGAGTGCGTCCTGCTGGAGCCTGCCGAATGGTGGATGCGGTATAAAGAATGTAACAACTATTATCACACCGGTTATGAATGTTATCGCAAGAGGAATCTGCTTCTTTAACATATCTCTCCCTTTTTAGAAGAAAGCCAGTATCTTTTCAAAAACATTCATCAGTGCACCATTTCCAGCACTCTGGAGAATAGAACCAATCGTTCCAATTGCAACCCCAATTCCAATGATAGCCAGCAGGAATACCTTGCCCCAGTCAGAACCCTTCACACTGCCAAGCATCACAGGTTCCCTTCCTATATAGGATGATGCGGCAAGCATCTCCTCACCTATCAGAACATAATCGCATGCTGCAACAAAGAATGGAAGTTGTTCCTTTGCTGTTGTCCCTGCAATCTGGATTGCACCAACAGAGTGGCCTGTTTCAGCAAGTATGAGGG
>JAGGTX010000179.1 GCA_021163525.1 Caldifarciminota bacterium | reverse complement strand
TGAACGGGGATGTGAGGGCCTTACCTTTCAAAAAGGGTTTTACCCTTGTCTATTCAATCTTTGATAGTCTCAACTACTTGATTGAGGAGGATGACCTGTTGAAGGTTTTTAAGGAAGTTAAGAGGGTTCTTATAGATGGTGGATTTTTCATCTTTGACATGAATTCAATTGAGGGTGTAAAATACATTGCAAGACAGAAGGAGATTGTTGAGGAGGACGATGAAATATACTTTGTATGGAGATACAAACTCTCTGGTGATGTTATCACCCTTTATCTTTCAGTATTCCCGAAGCATGCGAAGGATGGAGACAGGGTTGATGAGGTTCACAGGGAGAGAGGTTATAGTATTGAGAAGGTGAAGGAACTCCTATTGAAGGCTGGATTCAGGCCTGTTGTTGAGTATGAGTGTTTTACAAACCGTCTGGCAAGAAAAAGTTCCAAGCGGATCCTTTATGTAGCAAGGGTTGGTCCATAAACAACTTGACCTGAAGTATTTTTAAGGGTATTATCCGAAAAAAATAGGAGGTTTATAAATGATAAAGATAGGAGTGATTGGTGTAGGCTATCTGGGCAGACACCATGTCAGGATACTGAAAAGGATTGAGAGGGTTGAAGTAATAGGTGTGTATGACATAGATGAGGAAAGGGCAAATAATATTGGGAATGAATTTGAAGTTCCGGTTTTTGATAATGATTCAGGACTCATAGAGAGTGCTGATGCCGTTTTTGTTGTTACACCAACATCAACCCATTACGAAATAGGCAAAAAAATCATTGGTCTGGGAAAGCACTGCTTTATTGAAAAACCACTCACATATTCACTTGAAGAGGCGGATGAGTTGATTGAACTGAGCAGAGAGAAGGGTGTTGTTCTCATGACCGGGCATGTTGAGAGGTTCAACCCTGTGTTCCTTGCCATAAAGGAGAGGATATCAAATCCACTTTTTATAGAATCACACAGATTGTCCCGGTTCAAAATGAGAGGGGATGATGTTTCTGTTGTTCTTGACCTGATGGTCCACGATTTGGACCTGATTCTCTGTTTTGTGAAATCACCCATAAAGTATATAAGTGCTGCAGGTGTTCCTGTACTGACTGATTCCATTGATATTGCCAATGCAAGGATTGAGTTTGAGAACGGTGCAATTGCCAACATTACTGCTTCAAGGGTTTCAAAGGATAAGATGAGGAAGTTGAGGTTTTTCCAGAAGTACTGTTATATATCCATTGATTTTCTCAACAGGGTGGCACAGGTTTACAGGCTATTGAGAGAAAATGGAGAACCGAGGATAGTAATTGATGAGGTGAATGGAAAGAATGAGGAACCACTCTATCTTGAAGACCTTTCCTTTGTGGAGACCATTCTTGGAGAAAGAGAACCAGAGATTACACCTGAAGAGGCAAGGAATGCACTGGAGGTTGCCCACAGAATTCTTCAGGAGATTGAGAAGAGGGGGATTCCAGATTGAGGATAGGCGAATTTTTGTTCAGGTACAGGTCTTTTATACCTGTTCCATACATAATCTTTCTTTTGATTGTTTCAAAGCCATGCACACCCTGCATCATTCTTGGTGTGGTACTCATTATCACGGGTGAGATTTTGAGAATTTATACCCAGAGGTTTACAGGTGACTGGACAAGGGGAAGCAAGATAGAAGGAGAAAGGGTTGTGGATAGCGGGCCTTTCAGTATTGTGAGGCATCCACTTTATACTGCCAATCTTTTAATAGGTGCTGGATACACCGTGCTTTCAGGTAATTTGCTTGTTTACCTGATACCCTTATACATTATTCTTTTTGGTGTTTACTATACACTGATAATCCTTGCTGAAGAGGATTACCTTACCAGGAAATTTCCCGATGTTTATCCAGAGTACAGAAACAGGGTCTCTGCCTTTATTCCACTCCGCTTCAAATGGAATGGAGGCAACCCTTCTCCGTGGAGGGAAGGGATTAAAAGGGAGAAAAGCACCATACTCACAACAATGATAATACTGCTTTTCTTTACAGGGAGGTTTTTGTGGAAGCATTGATTGTTGCTGGTGAGGCATCTGGTGACCTGCATGGTTCAAAATTGGTAAGAGCCTTTAGGGAATTTGCAGATATTAACTTCTTTGGTATAGGCGGTGAATTCATGCAGGAGGCAGGTTGTGAGATTATTTTCCCCTCTGAAAGACTTGGAATTCTTGGTTTTGTTGAGGTTGCCAAAAAGTGGAGGGACATTGTGGATGCCCACAATAGCCTGATGGAAAGGGTTGTTGTATCAAAGCCAGCATTTGCAGTCCTTATTGATTTTCCAGGTTTCAATATTTCATTGGCAAGAGAATTAAAATCAAGAAAAATTCCTGTTTTCTACTTCATAACCCCACAGGTCTGGGCATGGGGTAGGTGGAGGATGAGGGCCATAAGGAAGTATTTTGACCATCTATTTGTTGTTCTTCCCTTTGAGGAAGAACTATTCAGAAAAGAGAATATACCAGCAACATTTGTTGGGCATCCACTCCTTGATGTTGTTAAGGTGGAAGGGAAACTTAAAAGGAGTGATTTTAATGCAGAGGAGGTTATAGCATACCTCCCTGGTTCAAGGAAGAACGAGATAATGCTCCTTCTTGGGGATATGATAAAATCATTTGAGTTGAGAAAAAAGCAAAGGGATACACTGGGGTTGATAGCACTTCATGATGAGGAGGCAGAAAGGTTTGTTCAGTATAACTTTACTATACCAGATGGGATGAAGATTGTTACTGGTATGACCTA
>JAGGTX010000052.1 GCA_021163525.1 Caldifarciminota bacterium | reverse complement strand
GAACTTCGCAGGTATATCCCTGATATATACCCTGTTCGGGGTGGCTGGATATCCAGAGAATACTCTGATAAACATCCTGCCATTGATATTTCAGCCCCACCAGGGACACCTGTTTACTCTCCAATGGATGGTGTTGTTACCTTTTCAGGTTATGATAAATACCTTGGATACATGTTGAGGATAGAGAATAAACAGGGTTTCACAGCCATACTCGGTCATAATAAACAGAATCTTGTTGGAGCGGGTAGAAGGGTCAGGAAGGGAGAGATGGTTGCCCTTCTCGGTAGCACTGGCCATAGTACTGCTCCTCACCTGCATTACGAATTGATGATGCACGGCAGACATGTTGACCCCTTGAATTATTTACCAGAAAGGAGGTAAGATGAAAGAGGCCTTGATGAACATAATAACTCAGGGCACAAAGATTGAAGGTAAAATGTATGTGAATGGAAGCATAAGGATTGATGGAGAGGTGCATGCAGAATATATTGAGGCAACCGAGAAGATAATCATTGGACCTGATGGAATATTGAAGGGAAAGGTGAAGAGCAAGAGCCTTTCCTCTTCTGGTGTGTGTGACGGGGTGTTCCATATTGGAGAACTTGTTGAACTCCTTAAAGGTGCTTCATTTGACGGGGAACTCACCTGCAAGAGGCTTGTTGTTGAAGATGGTGTGCTTCTGGATGGTAAGGTGAGCATGAGGGAAGGGAAGAGGATTAAAGAGAAACCAAAGGAGAGTTGATGGAAAGGGCAGGTGGCAGAAAACCAGATGAGTTGAGACCTGTCAGGATTACCCTTGATTTTCTTAACAGGGTTCCTGGTTCTGTTCTTATTGAGCAGGGGAATACAAAGGTTCTTGTTAATGCCACAATAGAAGATACAGTTCCCTCATTCCTCAGGGGTTCGGGTTCAGGATGGATAACTGCAGAGTATTCCATGCTCCCGAGGAGTTCAGATACAAGGATACCAAGGGAGAGGAAGCACATTTCTGGAAGAACATTTGAAATCCAGAGGCTTATTGGCAGGTCAATCAGGCAGGCATTTGACCTGAAAAGAATGGGGGAGAGGACAATAATAATTGATTGTGATGTTCTTCAGGCCGATGGAGGAACAAGGACCGCATCAATAACAGGTGCCTTTGTGAGTGTGTATCATGCATTCAGAAGGATGATGGTGCTTGGAGATATAGAAGGAATCCCACTCCGTTCATTTGTTGCTGCTGTTAGTGTTGGTATTATTAACAATGAATTTTTACTTGACCTGGACTATCAGGAGGATTCACAGGCAGATGTTGACATGAATGTGGTTATGACTGAGGACGGTAGATTGATTGAGATACAGGGAACAGGAGAGGGCAGGTCTTTCACAAGGGAGGAGATGGATAGGCTTGTTGACCTTGCCTGGCATGGGATAAAGCAATTGATAGAAATCCAGAGGGATGCCCTCTCCACCTTATTAGCAGGTTGAGGTGGGAGAGAGAAGTAAAGGGAGGAAATAAGCGTATAGACCTTTACCTATCAAAAGGCGGTCTCCATCTATCCAGAAACAGGGTAAAGAGGCTTATCAAGGAAGGGAAGGTCCTTGTAAATGGGCATCCAGTGAAACCAAACTATGTGGTTAAGGATGGGGATGAGATCGTTGTTGAGTATGAGCCATTTATTCCTGCAGATGTTGAACCCGAAAACATCCCCCTGGACATAGTTTATGAAGATAGATACCTTGTTGTGGTGAATAAACCAATGGGAATGGTGGTTCATCCTGCCAAGGGGCATCTTTCAGGAACACTTGTGAATGCACTTCTATACCATACAGGGAAGAAACTTGCCCCTGGAACAGAACCAACAAGACCAGGTGTTGTCCACAGGCTGGATAAGGATACAACGGGATTGATACTTTTTGCAAAGGAACCCTCTGCCCACACATACCTTTCAGGTGAGATATACCATAGAAGGGTGAAAAGGGTTTATCTTGCGATTGTCTGGGGCAGGCCACCACTTGATGAAGGGACAGTGAATGCACCCATTG
This sequence comes from Caldifarciminota bacterium, assembly GCA_021163525.1. GTDB lineage: Bacteria > Hydrothermota > UBA3072 > UBA3072 > B12-G15 > B12-G15. The sequence goes on along the minus strand of JAGGTX010000052.1, from coordinate 1,523 downwards.
GGAGGCATCTCATTTTCAGGGAGAAAATGGCAGTTACACCATTTGGCTCAAGGAGTGCTGTTACACATTTTAAAGTTTTATACTCCACAAAACTTGCAAGCATACTGAAGGTGACCCTTGAAACAGGAAGAACCCACCAGATAAGGGTCCACCTCTCACACATTGGTTATCCCATTGTTGGTGACCCTGATTACGGTGGAAGGGATGGCTCTATTTTGCAAAAAATAGGGGTTGAATACAGGGAGAAATTTTATAATATTCTTCACATGATAGAGAGGCAGGCACTCCATGCAATGATGCTTGGTTTTAGACATCCTGTAACAGGAGAGTGGATGAACTTCTATGCACCAATTCCAGAGGATATGAGAAGGGTTATAAGGGAGATAATCAGATGAAACTTTTGATAGTGGAATCACCCACAAAGGCAAAGACAATGGAACGATACCTTGAAGGGTTCAGGGTGATGGCAACAATGGGACATATTAAGGACCTTCCAAAGTCAAAACTTGGTGTTGATGTGGATAACGGGTTCAAGCCACATTATGTGCTTCTTAAGAATAAAAGAAAGGTGGTGAAGGAAATCAAGACAACAGCAAAGGATGCCGATGAGGTTTATATTGCTACAGACCCTGACAGGGAGGGTGAGGCAATAGCATATCACATAAAGGAGGAGATAAACAGGGACGCAAAGAGGGTTTTATTCTATGAGATAACGAGGGAAGGAATAAATCAGGGGATGGAAAATCCTGGAGAGATTGACCTTAAAAAGGTTTATTCCCAGCAGGCAAGGAGGATAATGGATAGGCTTGTTGGATACAAGGTCAGTCCTATACTATGGAAGATTATAAAGAGGGGGTTGAGTGCGGGCAGAGTTCAGAGCGTTGTTTTGAGGCTTATTTGTGAAAGGGAAGAGGAGATTGAGAAATTCATACCAGAGGATTACTACATCATTACAGGCATATTTAATGGCAGAGGTAAGTTTAAGGCGAAACTCACGAAGATAGATGGGAAGAAATTCAGAATCACACAGGAAGGTGAACTGAAAAAGATACTGGAAGAGATTAGAAAACAGAATTACACTGTTTCTACATATACAAAGAGCAGAAAAAGACAGAAGCCACCACCTCCATTGATAACCAGTACATTGCAGAGGGATGCCTCAAGCAAGTTTGGTTTTTCCACAAAGAAAACAATGGTGATTGCACAGCAGTTGTATGAGGGTGTGGATACTCCTGTGGGAAGAAAGGGTATTATCACTTACATGAGAACGGATACGCCAAGATTATCTGGAAGGGCAATAGATGAGTTCCGCAGGTTTATAAAAGATAGGTTTGGAAGTAATTTTCTTCCTGATAAGCCAAACATATTCGCATCAAAAAAACAGGCCCAGGGTGCACACGAGGCAATAAGACCAACGGATATAAATCTTCCACCAGAGGCACTTGGTCAATTTCTCACAAAAGACCAGATGAAGTTATATACCCTTATCTGGAACAGGGCTATTGCAAGCCAGATGAAGAATG
>JAGGTX010000119.1 GCA_021163525.1 Caldifarciminota bacterium | reverse complement strand
CACTCTTTTTGAACGCCTCCGATAGCCCCCTTGAAAGATAGTTAACCCTGTAAATCACTGCTATATCAGAATAGTTATATCCAGCCTTCACAAGTTTTTTTATCTCGGATGCAACAAAGGATGCCTCACCAGATTGTTTTGAAAACTGCTTTATGATTATAGAAGATTTATCATTGAAATCCCTTGGAATAACAACCTTTTCTTCCCTCTCAAGATTGAATCTTATAAGATTGGATGCTGCCCTCTGTATTGAGGACGGAAGCCTGAAGGACCTCGTGAGCCTGAAAACCTTTGCAGGTGGAAAGTCGTCCCCAAATTTTCTGATGTTGTCAAGGTTTGCTCCCCTCCATCCATAAATCATCTGGTCGTCGTCGCCAGTGGCAAAAAGCCTGTTATTATCCCCGCACATCTGCCTCAATATGGAAATCTGGGCAGGGGATAGGTCCTGGAACTCATCAACAAGTATATGGCTGAACCTATTTCTGTATTCTCTGGTAACTGCCTCATCCTGAAACAGTTTCATGGTATAGAGTATAACATTGTCATAATCCAGTGAATTTTCATTTTTCAATATTTCCTGATACTTTTTCCATACCCTCAAAACCTTTTCAGAAACCCCAATTGTTTCCGCCATTTTCACGTCAATCCCCTTTGCCTTGTAAGAAGAAATCCTGTTTATGGCATACCTGTAATCAACCCCTGTCCCCTCACATGCCTTTTTCATGTAAATTGCCTGTATATTGGGAGGAATCACCCTGAAATCCTCAGCAAAACCGAGAAGACCAATATCCCTTTTGAGAAAAATCATACATACATGATGGAAGTTTCCAAGGATTATCTCCCTCACCCTGTGCCCCAGTTCCCTTCCTATCCTCTTCTCAAGTTCAGACCAGTTTCTCAGTGTGAATGTTGTTACAATCATATTCTCTGGTCTGACACCCTTCTTAAGCAAGTGGACAACCTTTGCCATAAGTGTGTAGGTCTTACCTGTCCCAGGGCCTCCCAGCACAAGAACATTTGCATCCGCCTCAATTGCCTCCTTCTGTTCCTCTGTAAGGGGATATGGAAGTCCACGCAATTCTTTTTTCTTTATATATACAGGTGGAGAGACTGAATCCTTTATTGTGAGTTCAGAGAGAAAGACACCCACATCAGGATACCTCTTATCAGGGTCAGGGGACAATGCCCTCATTATGGCCTCACCAATCCTTGATGGTATGGATATTCCATATGTGTTTATGTGGGGTATCTTGCCCTTAAAAATCTTCTTCCTCACATCTTCAAGTGTCTCACCAAAGAATGGATTCTTTCCAGTGAGCATCTCATAGAGAATCAATCCTGCTGACCACTGGTCTGAAAGTTCTGATGCCTTCCCCTTCCACACCTCCCTTGCCATGTATGGTGGTGTTCCGGCAATTGAAACTGTGAGGTCTCCCTCCCCAATCCTTGCAATGCCAAAATCAACCACCTTTATATTCCCATCATCAAGCACCATGATATTCTCTGGTTTCAGGTCTCTATGGATAACACCCCTTTTATGGGCATAGGCGAGTGCCGAAAGGAGTTGCTTTCCGTAATCAAGTGCTGTTTCAGGATCCAATGGTGCATCTCTGTCTATGATTTCTCTCAGGGTTCTTCCTTCAATATACTCTGTAACAATAACAATCCTTCCATCAATAATATCTGCTGTGAAAAATCGTATTATGTTTTTATGTTCTAAATGGGAAATAATCCTTGCCTCTTCAAGGAATGCCTCGGTGTTACCACCACCACGCCCAACCTTCAGGGCAAACTTCCTGTCTATAAGTTTATCCCTTACAAGGTAAACATCACCAAACCGTCCACCACCAAGCCATTCAAGGATTTCATAACGCTTTGTTATATTAGGCAGCATACCAAATATTAGTTTTTTCTAAGCACATATCAAGGGATTATTTTATAAAAGGTTTATTTTTATGGAAGGGTATTCATAATAAAAGGAATACCCTCTTCAAGATTGGAAATACCAGTCCCAGAACTTATACCCTCTTAACCTATTTCATCAGGATTATCTTCTCTGTTTGCTTAAAACTGCCTGCTTTGAGTTTGATGAAATAGATGCCTGCACTTAATTTGCTTCCATCCCAGGTTACAGTATAATATCCCGCTTTCTTATTCCCATTTACAAGGGTTGCAACCTTCTGACCCAGAAGATTATAAATAGCAATATTCACATTCATATCCTTCGGAACACTATATCTGATTTGGGCTATACCGGTGAAGGGATTGGAATATACCTTCATTGTGCCAATTTCCACTTTCTCATCATTTTCCTCTTCTATTCCTGTCCCACCACTATAAACTGCCAAGCCACCACCCCATGTTCCAATCCATTTATTACCCGAACCATCTATCGCTATTGCCTCAACCCAATTATCAGGCAGACCTGAATTCGTAGTATCATACACGGTCCAGTTTATTCCATCAAACTCTGCCAATCCATACCCTGTTCCAATCCATTTATTACCCAACTCATCTATCGCTATTGCACAAACAACATTAGAAGGTAGACCTGAACTCGTAGTATCATACACAGACCAGTTTATTCCATCAAACTCTGCCAATCCACCATAACATGTTCCAATCCATTTATTACCCAACTCAGCTATCGCTATTG
>JAGGTX010000209.1 GCA_021163525.1 Caldifarciminota bacterium | reverse complement strand
GGTATGCTTGCAGGTTGCAAAACAGTAAGGATAGGTGGAGGGTTCGCCGATTACAACATTGTCCACCTTGAGGAACTGAAGACCATTATAAAGAAACTTGCAGAGGGGTATTGATTATTTTAAAAGGCTTAACCAGAATAAACCTTTATATGATTTTTCGCTGATTTTAAATTTTAAGTTGACAAATTATTCATTATAGTTTATGAATATACACACATAAAACAAAAGGAGGTAACGGGTGGAACTTAAACTAAAGCCTGAAGAAATCAGGAATGACCTTGTAAAGAAGGTTGAAGAACTTGCAGGGGTGAATGTCTTTGCCTGCTATCAGTGCGGTAAGTGTTCATCTGGATGCCCCAGTGTTCCATATATGGAAATTCTACCAAACCAGGTTCTCAGACTGCTCCAGTTTGGAAAGGTTGAGAGGATACTCCGGACAAACACCCACTGGGTTTGTGCTTCATGTTTTGTCTGTTCAACAAGATGTCCAAAGGATATTGATATTGCTGCAATAATGGAGGCACTCAGACAGATAGAGTTGAGAAAGAATCAGGATTATCTCATTGTGAGAAGGATAGATACCGAAGAAATGAAAGAATTCCCTCCAATAGCACTTGTCTCTGCTTTCAGGAAGTTAACCGCCTGAGGAGGAACCAATGAAGATTGCATACTATCCAGGATGCACACTGAAATCAACAGCAAAGAATTTTGAAATATCCGCCATTGCAGTGGCAAAGGAACTTGGCATTGAATTTGTTGAACTTTCCAGGTGGAACTGCTGTGGAACTGTTTATTCAATGACATCAGACGATGTTATGCACCATCTTGCACCAATCAGAAACCTTATCCGGGTGAAGGAGGATGGGTTTGAAAAGGTAGTAACCCTCTGTTCAATGTGTTTCAATACATTGAAAAGGGCAAATATCCTTGTTCAGAGGGAGAGGGAGAAACTTGATAAGATAAATGATTTTATGTATCTGGAGAACATTGATTATGCAGGGGATGTGGAAGTTCTCCATCTCCTTGAGATTTTGAGGGATGATATAGGATGGGAAGAGATAATGACACATGTAAAGAATCCACTCAACGGTCTTGTGTTTGCACCATACTATGGTTGTCTTCTTGTGAGGCCTCCAGAGGTTGCCATTGATAATGTAGAAATGCCGTATGTGCTTGACAGACTTTTTGAATCCCTTGGTGCTAAAGCCATAGATTATCCATATTCAACGGAGTGCTGCGGTGCATACAACACTGTTTCCAATCCCGATATTGTTCTTGACAGGACCTATACCATGGTGAATCTTGCAAGACAACAGGGTGCAGATGCCATTATCCTGAGTTGTCCCCTATGTGATTTTAATCTTGAGGCAAGGCAGAAGAAGGTGATGGAGAAGTATCCAGATTTTCACCCACTGCCAGTGCTATACTTCACACAGATAATGGCAGTGGCATTTGGTCTTCCTGAGAATACCTACGGTTTTGAATACAACTCTATAAATCCTGAAGGGATTTTTAAGAAAGCAGGGGAGAGATTATGAGGATAGGCGTTTTCGTATGCCACTGTGGGCTCAATATTGCTGGTGTGATTGATGTTAAAAAGGTTGCTGAAGAGGCAAAAAAGATACCTGGAGTAGTTTTTTCTGAGAACTATGTTTACATGTGTTCTGAGCCAGGTCAAAAACTTGTTGAGGACACGATAAAGGAATACAAACTTGATGGGGTTGTTGTTGCAAACTGCTCCCCATCCCTGCATGAAAGGACATTCAGGAATGCAGCAGCAAGGGCTGGGCTCAATCCATACAGGGTTGAGATAGCCAATATAAGGGAGCAGGTTGCTTGGGCACACGAGGATATGCCTGAGATGGCAACAAAGAAGGCAATAAAGGTGGTTGAGGCAACAGTGAGGCGGGTGAAAAAGAACATGGCTCTTATCCCTGCGAAGATACCCATTAATAAAAAGGCGCTTGTGATTGGTGGTGGTATTGCAGGGATACAGGCTGCACTTGATATAGCAGATGGGGGATATGAGGTTTATCTTGTTGAGAAGACACCCACAATTGGCGGGAAGATGATTCTCCTGTCCGAAACATTCCCCACCCTTGACTGTCCTCAGTGTATTGAGACCCCGAAGATGACGGATGTTTCCCAGAACCCCAGAATCCATCTGATGGCGTATTCAGAGGTTGAAGAAGTTTCTGGCTATGTGGGAAATTTTAAGGTTAAGGTGAGGAGAAAATCACCATATGTTGACTGGGATCTATGTAAAGGGTGTGGTGATTGTGCTGAGGTTTGTCCTGTTCAGGTTCCTCATGAATTCAACATGGGCCTCAACATGAGAAAGGCCATTTACAGGCCATTTGACCAGGCAGTGCCAGGTGTTTACACCATTGACAAGAGGGGTGTATCTCCATGCAGGGCTGCATGCCCAATCCATCTGAATGCACATGGTTATGTGATTGCTGCAAAGGCTGGTGAGTTTGACAGGGCGCAGGAGATTGTGAGAAAGGAAAGGGATTTTGTTTTTGCAGCAACTGCTGCAAGGGTGTGCACTCATCCATGTGAGGGCGCATGCAGAAGGAGTGATGTTGATGGGCAGCCTGTTTCAATAAGGGAGATAAAGAGATTTATAACAGATTATGAATTTAATAAGTTTGGTGGACCTGAGATTGACCTTACTGTTGAGGAGGAAAAGGATAAGAAGGTTGCAATCATAGGGGCTGGTCCAGCAGGCCTTTCTGCTGCATTTGATTTGAGAAAGAAAGGATATAAAGTTACAGTTTATGATGCCCTTCCCGAAGGTGGTGGGATGCTCCTTGTGGGTATTCCCAAATACAGGCTTCCCAAGGATGTTCTGAGAAAAGAGGTGGAGATTGTTAAGAAGATAGGTGTTGAGATGAGGTTCAACACCAGGGTTGGAAAGGATATCCAGTTCAGTGAACTCCTCAACAACTTTGATGCTGTCTTTATTGCAACGGGCGCACATAAATCCCGTGGTATGAACATACCTGGTGAAGACCTTGAGGGAATACACCATGCAGTTGAGGTTCTTGAGAAGATAAATCTTGAAAAGGAGATAAAACTGGGGAAGAGGGTGATAGTGGTTGGTGGTGGTAACAGTGCAATGGATGCTGCAAGGAGTGCACTCAGACTTGGATGTGATGTCACAGTTGTTTATAGAAGGTCAAGAAAGGAGATGCCTGCTATACCAGAGGAGGTTGAGGCAGCAATGGAGGAAGGAGTTAAATTCTCCTTCCTCACAAATCCCGTTGAATTTATTGGAGAGAATGGAAGGATAAATAAGGTTAAACTCATAAAGATGAAACTCGGTGAACCTGATGAATCTGGTAGGAGAAGACCGGTTCCCATTCCTGGCTCGGAATACGAGGTTGAGGTGGATGAGGTAATACTTGCAATAGGAGAGAAACCGGAACTCTCCTTCCTCGGTGATGCAGATATTGAACTCACACCATGGGGAACAATCAAGGTTGATGAGGTAACCTTCCAGACATCAAATCCAAAGGTCTTTGCAGGTGGTGATGCAGTTACAGGACCCAACACATTCATTGATGCCGTTGGGCATGGTAAAAGGGCAGCAATCTCCATTGATAGGTTTTTCAAGGAAGAAGACTTATATGAGGGAAGGGAGAATGAAGGGCCCTTCAAAAGTAACCTTGTTGGTGATATAGAACACGCCTACAGGAAAGAGAGAATGAAGGAGTTCTTAATTCCCCTTGAGGAAAGGCAGACAACATTTAAGGAGGTAGTTTTAACACCTTCAGAGGAGGAGGTGAAGGAAGAGGGTAAAAGATGTATAAGTTGTGCTGTTTGTAGTGAGTGCCGTCTCTGTGAAAGGGCGTGTGAACCAAAGGCAATAATGCACGATATGGTGGATAAGATAGAAGAAATAGATGTGGGTTCCATCGTGGTTGCCACGGGTTTTGAACTCATGCCTATAGAAAAACTACCTGAGTATGGTGGTGGAAAGATTCCCGATGTTATTGATGGTCTTCAGTTTGAGAGGCTTCTTTGTGCCTCCGGTCCTACATCAGGAACACCCAGAAGGCCATCGGATGGGAAAATACCTGAAACAGTTGCCTTTGTCCACTGCGCAGGTTCAAGAGACCCTGCACACGGTGTTGCGTACTGTTCAAGGATATGCTGTATGTATCTTGCAAAGCAGGCATACATTTACAGACACTTTGTTCACAATGGAAAGGCATTTCTGTTTTATATAGATATCAGGTCAAATGGTAAAGGTTATGAGGAGTTTGTTCAAAGGGCAAAGGAAGAAGAGGGCATTGTGTTCATAAGGGGTAAGGTGAGCAAGATATTCCAGAGAGGTGATAAGGTGGTTCTCTGGGGTGCTGATACATTGACAGGAGAAAGGATTGAACTTGAGGTTGACCTTGTTGTGCTTGGAACAGCAATGGTTCCGAGTTATGGGGTTAAGGAACTTGCTTCAAAACTCCGTATCCCCACGGATATATATGGCTGGCTCCAGGAGGCTCACCTGAAACTCCGACCCCTTGAGACAGTGACAGCAGGTGTTTTCATTGCTGGTGCTGCACAGTTTCCCAAGGACATAACGGATACAGTATCCCAGGCATCAGGTGCAGCAGGCAAGGTGCTTGCATTATTCTCAAAACCAGAACTTACAAAGGAACCTACAATTGCACAGGTTGATATTGAGGTATGTGCAGGTTGTGGGTTCTGCAGGGATGTCTGTGCCTATGATGCAATTACAATTGACCCGAAACGCAAGGTCTCTGTTGTGAATGAAGCCCTGTGTGAAGGGTGTGGTGCATGCAGTGCTGCATGCCCTTCTGGTGCCATGACCCTGAAAAACCTTGCCAAGACACAGGTTTTTGACATGGTTGAGGTTGCCACAGAGGATTATGAATGAAAGGTATGTTAGGGAATATATATGTCTCTCAAGCAGGATATAAAAAAGGAGGTTATAAATGGCGGATGAGGTTCAGCATAAATTGATACCTGTTTACATCTTAAACAAGAAATACTATGTTCCAGAGGGTTCTACAATCATTACAGCAATGGAGTATGCAGGGTTTAAG
>JAGGTX010000203.1 GCA_021163525.1 Caldifarciminota bacterium | reverse complement strand
TAGGCTGGAGTTTGTTTATTGTCTCCATAACATCCCTGAGCATTGTGGGTGATGTGGCGGTGAAGAATTTTCCTCCTGTTTTCTCAGCAATGTCCATAAGTTCTGAATCATTCACGTCAAATCTTGCCATTACATATGTTTTTATTCCTCCTTTTATTACCGGGAAGGGCACAGGTCCTCTCTTACCGATTGCAACCGTGTAGATTTTTACCCCCATCTCTTTTGCCATCTCCGCAGCCCTGTCGGGCGTTATCTTTCCCGCATTATTCCTTCCATCTGTCAGGAGAACAATAACCTTCTCCTTTGCTCTGGAGTTCTCCAGCATAACAAGTGCAGTTCCTATGCCCATACCAATGGCTGTTCCATCGGGCAACATGCCAATATCCACCTGTTTCAGCAGTTTCAAAAGAATTCCGTGGTCAATGGTGAGTGGACACTGCATCAATGCACCCTTTGCGAAAACAACAAGGCCAATCCTGTCGCCCTGTCTCTTCGCTATAAATCTTGCAGCCACATCCTTTGCCACCTGTATCCTGTTCTGGGGTCTGAAGTCCTCAGCAAGCATACTGCTTGAGATGTCAAGGGCAATCACAATGTCAATCCCCTTTTTCTCAACAATCTCCCTTGTAATCCCCTTCTGTGGCCTTGCAAGGGCAATCACACCCATTGTATAGGAGAGCAAAAGCAGGTAGAGTGGCAACTGGGAAAGGGGTTTTCTCCACCATCTCTTTTTGAAAATACCTGTGTATGAAAATGGAAGTCTTCCCTGCCTCCTCCATGACAGGAGATACAGGAGAGGAATGAGAAGGAGGAGTAGCAGGAATAGGGGTTTATTTAGATACATTTATGAACTCCTCCACCTTTTTGAAGTACTCTTCAGCCCTCTGTTTCTGTGGCATGATTTCGGTGAATTTATATATATCCCACTCCCTTAGCCAATCTATGCACACTTCAAGTTCCTTTATATGTTTTTTCCTGATGTAGTGGGCAATCTCCGTTGTTGTTGCTTCAATTGCAGGTATCCTGAACCTTCTCTCAATGTATCTTCTGAACAATTCCGAGAGTTCTGTGAAGAAGAGTTTCAGGTCTTCATCAATCAGGTCTTTTATTTTATTCAGGGTTTCAAGTGCCTCAACATCCGGTGGGACTTCTTCCTCCTTCACCACAGGGGGTTTGTGTTTTTTCCTTCTCACCAGCAGATAAATAATGAATGCCAGGGGGATTAAAAGCAGGTAAAGGAGGTACAGGGGATTGAACATTCCCATGGGTGGTCTTACATCAGCAATATCCCTCTCCTTTCCAGTGAGCACACTTTTCACTGTGAAGTTTATCTGAACAGCAGGGATTGTGTCTCCCTTTCTCAGGAAGTTTACGGTCTTATCCCCCGGTGCATAGGCAGTTAACTTCCAGATACCCTTTGATTCGTTCTTTTCGGTTTTTATATCTTTGTCAAGGATTTCAATCATCATTGTATCGGGAGATGAGGGGTAGAGTTTGAATGTGTCCTTCCACTGGATTGTTATCTCCAGGGGTTCACCAACTGTGATTGTTTCCTTTGATATTTTCACATTGTAGTCAAGAAAGAGAAGAAGTAGTATCATCTCCTTCTCCTTGCCCTCATTCTGAAGAACCTGTGGAGGGGCTCTGTATAATCCTGACCAGTGAGTATCTCAATCCAGTCAACACCTGTTTCCCTGAACATCTCCTTTATTCCCCTGTAATCCTTTTCAAGCCTCTTCACCTCTCCTGGCAGAAGCCCGATCATCTCCCCATTTTCAAGGTCAGAAACAGTGATGATTCCACTCACAGGGAATCTAACCTCAAGTGGGTCTCTCACAACAATCGGGATAAGGTCGTGTTTCCTTGACAGAACAGAGAAGGTTTTCCTTATCCTATCTGGCTTAAACCCTTCACCCATGAAATCGGATATAAGGAACACGATACCTCTCCTCTTGATGGCATGGAGAATGAATTCAAATGATGGCAATGGGTCAGTTGCTCTGTTTTCTGGATTGAAAAAGAGTATATCCCTGATTATTCTCAGGCCATGTCTCCTCCCCTTCTCAAGGGGAATGTACTTCTCCACCATATCAGTAAAGAGAAGAAGGCCAACCCTGTCGTTGTTTCTTATGGCAGAAAAGGCAAGGATTGCTCCAATCTCAGCCATTGTGTGTCTCTTTATTCCTCTTGAACCAAAGAGGGAAGAACCAGAGAGGTCAATAAGAAGCATGATGTTCAGTTCCCTCTCCTCAATGAACCTCTTCACATATGGGTGATTCATTCTTGCAGTAACCTTCCAGTCAATTGTCCTGACATCATCCCCAATTGTGTATTCCCTTACATCGTGAAATTCCATGCCCTTTCCCCTGAATGAAGACCTGTAGTCTCCACCAAGGAGGGTGTCAACAACCTTCCTTGTTTTTATCTCAATCCTTCTGACCTTTTTGAGAACCTCTGTTTCTGTCATGGCACCTCAATGGTATCAAGTATCTTCCTTATAATATCCTCCACAGAGACCTCCTCCGCCTCTGCCTCATAGGAGAGGATAATCCTGTGTCTCAGCACATCCATTGCCATGGCCTTCACATCCTCAGGGATTACAAATCCCCTTCTATTCAGGAATGCGTGCGCCCTTGAGGTCTCAAGAAGGTAGATTGAAGCCCTTGGGGATGCACCGTATCTTATAAAGGCCTTGAGTTCCTCAAGACCGAATTCTTCAGGAAACCTTGTAGCAAAAACAATATCCAGAATGTACTTTTTAATCTTCTCGTCAACGTATATCTCCTTGACGAACTCCTTCACCCTTTTTATGTCATCAAGTTTTATTACGGGTTTGATTTCAGGGAGTTTCTTACCTGTCTGGAGGTCCATTATGATTTTCTCCTCCTCCCTGGATGGATAGGTGATGACCACCTTCAGTTTGAACCTGTCAACCTGTGCCTCTGGAAGGGGGTATGTTCCCTCCTGTTCAATGGGATTCTGGGTTGCAAGCACCAGGAATGGTTCTGGAAGTTTGAAGGTTTCTTCCCCAATGGTGACCTGTCTTTCCTGCATGGCC
>JAGGTX010000069.1 GCA_021163525.1 Caldifarciminota bacterium | reverse complement strand
TGTATGATTTCTCATCAATTCCATATATCTCCTTAATCAGTCTGAAGCCATCAACAGGTGGAATGTCCCAGACCGTGACACCAAGAAACCCTCTCTGTCCCATGAAAAAAGAAATTCTATTGAGGAATGTCTCCTTTCTTTCCCATGGAACGAACCCGCCAATTGTGACATTCCCTTCATCAGGATAAAGCACCCCTGATAATATCTTGAGGAGTGTGGTTTTCCCTGCTCCATTCGGACCAATGATTCCCACCATCTCCCCTTTCTCCACAGTGAATGAGATGTCATTGAGTGCTTTTATTTCTTTATATTCCCTATTGAAAAGGGACTTTATGGTATCCTTCAAGGTGTCTCCCCGAACCTCTTTTCTATAAAATTTTCTCAAACCATCAACATTTATATAACACATTATTGCCTCCTGTCAGAAGTTTATGGGAAAGGAAAGATTATGTATATTAGAGAGAAACCCTCATGGGTTCCTCCTGTTTGAGATAAAGTTAGACTGAAAAGACAATATATTCAGCGTAAAAAAATATTAATAAAAATTGAAGAGAAGTCAAGGGATTTTTATAAAACATATGGATGCTTGACTTCTTAACAAGCAGGATTAAAATTCAACATGATTTTTTTGATTCTTTCACTTGTGTTAACACCAAAAGGAAAGGTTGCATGTGGACCCCTGCCAAAACAGGTGGCATTCTCCAGCACTGGAAAGTTTCTGATTGTAACACTCCTTGATGGCACAGGTTTTCAGGTAATCAATATAGAAAGTATGAAGGTTATTAACACAGTAAAACCGGGAAAGGATTTCCTTAAATCAGGTTTTGTTGAGGTTTTCTTTCTTCCCGGAACAGATACATTTTTCGTTTCCCAGATGAACACAGACCACATATTCAAGTGCTATATTAATACTTCAGGCAAAGTGAAGGTTATTAAAATTTACCATTCCCACGGGAAATGGCCAAAGGTAATGGCACTCTCACAAAGCAGGAAGTTTTTTGCAGTGAGCAACTGGCTTTCCAGCAGTGTCTCAATCATCACTTACCCTGATGCCAGGTTGATAAAAACCATACATACAAAGAACCCAAGAGGTCTGGCATTCACACCTGATGGAAAATACCTCATTGTTGCTTCATTCGGTAATGGAGACATAATCAGGATAAAGACAGATACCTGGAAGGAGATGGGTAGAATACACATTGAGAAGGGAGCAATGAGGCATGTAGTAATGAAAGGCAATGGGAGAGTGTGTTATGTAAGCGACATGTTCCATGGAAGGATTTATGAGGTTTCAATAGAACCTTTCATGATAAAAAGACGATTCAGGGTTTATAGAAATCCAAACACCATTGATATGTCCCCTGATGAAAGATTTCTCTTTGTCTCGTGCAGGGGTAGAAACTCTAAAAAGGGATACCTTGAGAGGAGCCCTGAAAACGGAAAAATCTATGTGATTGACCTGAATACAGGAAAGACTATTAAAATAATTGAAGGTGGAAATCAGCCAACAGGGCTTGATGTGAGTCCAGATGGAAGATACCTTGCCTTTTCAAACTTCAGGGATAACAATGTTGAGATTTTTGAGATTAAACCTTGACTTGGATGGATAATAATTTACCATTAAAAAAACGGAGGTGAGATGTTAATCATTATGATGCTGTCAACGGTCTATAATGGTAGATACTGGGTCTTCTTCACAGACAAGGGTAATCAGAAGGGAAATATCTCAGCGCAGATTGAGAGGGTCGTTAGTCTTTATCCCTCCATAACAATTGAGAGAAGGATGAAGGCAATGGGAAAACCTGCTGACAGAGGGGACCTTCCTGTTTATCCTCCATATATAGATTCCCTGAAAAAACTGGGTTTCAAACCAAGGTATGTGTCAAGATGGCTTAATGGTGTTTCTGGACTTTTACCAGAGGATATGGTGAACAGAATTAAAAAACTTCCCTTTGTGAGAGAGGTGAAAAGGGTTGCCACCATAGGTGGTAGTTTCCCGCGCATACCCAAAACCCTTTCTTACGGGAAGCAGGAGACCAACATAAAGCTCATGAACATTGACAAGCTTCACAACCTTGGATATTCGGGGAAGGGTGTAAGGATAGGTATTTTTGATACAGGTTTTGAGTATGGTGAGGGTGCACACGAGGCACTTGATATGATACATGTGATTGCAAAGGCAGATTTTGTCTTTCCAGATACCATTGTCCAGGACGGTGATACAATTATCGTTCCTGACACAATTGTATCATACGAACAGGGAGAGGATTACAGGGAAGACACCTATCCAGTCTGTTATGCACCATTCTGCTGCCAGACAGACCATGGAACCATGGTGCTCTCCATACTTGCAGGTTATGCTGCAGGAAATTTCATAGGTGTTGCCTTTGGTGCGGATTACATCCTTGCCAAGACAGAACAGGTTTATGACAGAGAGGGTAATCAGGTTGAGGTGAAGGTTGAAGAGGACAACTGGATTCGTGCGATGGAGTGGGCTGAATCCCTTGGTGTTGATGTTGTTTCCAGTTCTGTTGGTTACAGGGATTTTCAGGACACCACAGGGTATTCCTATGCTGATATGGATGGCAAGACAGCACCCATCACCATTGCTGCTGAGAGTGCATATGCAAGGGGTGTGATTGTCGTGAATGCCATGGGGAATGTTTCTGGGGGTGCACCTGAAAGTTCCATTGTTGCACCTGCAGATGGTGAACATGTTCTATCCATTGGTGGAGTTGAGATGGAGATTGATTCAATCACCGGTGATACAGAGTGGGTGTGGTGCAGTGAAGCTGCGGCTTTCACACCAGATAGTGTGCATACTGCGAAAAAACCAGACCTTGCAGCCCCATTCTATGCCCAGGTTGTTAATCCTGAATGGCGAACAGAATTTCTGAACCTTCCAGGAGGGGATACCCTTTCCATTCCTCATTATATTTCAGGGGGTGGAACATCCTTTTCAACCCCCTATGTTGCAGGGATTGCCGCCCTTCTTCTTGAAGCCTTCCCATCACTCAAAGGCAATCCAGATACCATAAGGCTTGCCCTTACTTCAACGGCTTCCAGGCACGCTTCGCCTAACTACTATGTGGGTTATGGAGTCCCCAATGCCTTATCTGCGTTGAATTTTCTGGGCAAACCCGAGGTTGTTTATAAAGAGAAGAACTATATTCTTCCTGTATATCCTAACCCATTTAGGGTTAATGAAAATACTGTAATAACCATACCATTTGTTCTTGATAACAATGACTATGTTCAATTGAAAGTGTATGACTCAGGTGGAAAACAGGTGTATTATAGGGATGTAGGTGTTACACTTGCTGGAAGAAATTATATAAAATGGGTTCCAGGGGACTTGCGTCCTGGTGTTTATACGATAATAATTAACACAGGTTTTACACGATTGAGAAGCAGGATATTTGTGTTGAAATAACCCAAAAATAGGAGGTAAGATGAAAAGGGTAGGGGTTTTTATTGATGTTCAGAACATTCAGGAGGTCTTTGAGAAGCAGGGTGCTGAGGTCAGGTATGACAGACTCAAATCATACCTCCTGAACCGCTACAAAATGAAGGATGCTGAAATTATTAAGTTCGTTGCATTTATTCCCTACAGAAAAGAGGACGACAGAAGATTAAAACTTGTTGATGCCATTTCCCTTATGGGTTACAGAGTTCTTGGAAAAATGGCAAAGGAGAGGCCTGATGGAAGTATTAAGGCAAATATGGACCTTGAAATAACCCTTGAGATTCTTTCAATGATGGATAACCTTGATGAGATTGTGCTTGTTACAGGTGATAGTGACTTCCTTCCACTGATAAACTTTGTGAGCAGGAAGGGGATAAGGGTTCTCATCATAGGTCCTGGAAGGGGACCCACTGCTATTGAGATTATAAGGGCAGCGGACGAGTTTGAGAACCTGGATGAGATAGAGGGGATAGTCCTGAAGTAGTTGACAAAAGAAGAGAAATTGATAATTTTATCCTGAGAGTTCCAGCGTAGCTCAGCTGGTAGAGCGCCTGACTGTTAATCAGGTGGTCGCAGGTTCGAGTCCTGCCGCTGGAGCCATCTTATTTTAGCCAACCATTAAGTGTTCTGGCTTTCCTTCCAGAATTCAGATAATCCTTTCCATAAACAAGGGATGCTTTTTTAGATTCCTACTGAGTAAAAAGAAAGTTTTACCTTTTTCTTCTATCCTTCAACAGTTGTTCCCTTACAAGTGGAACATTACAATGTGGGCATTTCAACTCAGGGCAGGGTATGCCTCGTTGATGAGGTACCCTATATCCACACTTGGGACAGATGCAGGTCCCTACAGGGCCATAACCTCCACCACACCTACCAAGACCTCGCCCCCCACCTCTGCCTTGCCCAAATCCTTGATTAAACATAATCACCTCCGTTTCATATTTTAAGATGTTTTTTAGCATTTACCAGCATCCTTTCTAAACCATAAAACACCCAGAACCTATTCAAGCCATCTTTCAGTTTTATTCCTTCAAAAGTTAGGTTTTCCTAACATTAATCATAATTTCTCGGTTGTCAAGGGGTCGCTATGCCTCAAAAAAATCGAACTTTTGGATATTCAGAAACGGAAAGGGGGAATTAGTAATGGTTTATACAAAAGAAGATTCACAAAGTCAAGGATTGTTGACATGACCATAAAACTAATTAAGAGCCTTTCGTATAGAAATAATTATGAGGCAATGGGCAGGTAAAAAAGAGGTTGCCTTTTTAAGGGATTGAATATAAATTTATCCAAATTTAAAGGAGGTGAAATATGATACTCTTAATCATTGCCAGTTTGATTTCAGGAAGGGTATTTGATAGTGAGGGAGAGCCAATCCCTGGAGCGAATGTTTTTATCCAGGGAACAGAACTTGGTGCTGCAACAGACCAGGATGGTTGGTTTGAGATAAAGGATGTTTCACCTGGTGTTTACACGGTTGTGGTAAGCTTTATAGGCTACAGGAGAAAGGTTATAACAGATGTGGTGGTAACAGGAAAGAGGCCAGCAGTTCTTGAGGTTTACCTTGAAGAAGAGGCATTGAACCTTGGAGGTGCCACAATAGTAGATGACTACTTTGTGAGGGAAACAGATAATCCTGCAGGGAGTTTTGTTCTCTCATATGAAGAGATAAGGAGAACAACGGGTGCATCAGAGGATATATCAAGGATAACCCATCTCTTTCCGGGTGTAACTGCTCCATCAGATGACAGGAACGACCTTGTTGTAAGGGGAGGGTCTCCACTGGAGAATGGGTTTTATGTGGATGGAATGAGGATACCAAATCCAAACCATTTTTCATCGCCTGGAAGTGGAGGGGGTCCCATAGGTTTCCTCCAGTCATACTTTGTTAAGGAACTGGATGTTCTTACAGGTGGATTCCCCGCAAAATTCGGGGACGCCCTCTCTTCAGTAATTGATGTAAAATGGAGGAATGGAACTTCAGGTGCCAGAATTTACACCTTTGACCTCTCTATGGCAGGGGCGGGTATGATACTTGACGGCACAATCGGTGATGCTGGATATATGTTCTCTGGAAGGAGGAGTTATCTTTTCCTCCTGGAGAAGATGGGTGTCTTTGACCTTGAAGGTGTTCCTGAGTACTGGGATATTCAGGGTAAACTAACCCTGCCATTCTCCAATGGAAGGATTGACCTTGTGGGGATTGATTCAGACAGCTGGATAAACATAACAGGTTTTGGTTCAGGGGAGGGTGCCTTTGATATATGGACCAGGTCTTATCAATATGCAGGTGGAGTATCTTCCAGATGGGGAATTGGAAATGGTGTGCTCTCTCTTTACCTTTACAGGACGCGGAATAATTATCATATTGATACAGAAAAGAGGGACACCCTTGTTTACTTTAACAGGTCTTATGAAGTTAGAAATACAATGCATGCAGAATGGGAGAATAGTTTTGATAAGTTTAAACTTACTGTGGGATTTGAGCCATCAATACTCAATTTCAGACACAGGGTATATGTCAGGAATGAAGTGGACATAGATAGTGATACCACAACCTGGTCGGGTTCATTATTTCTTCAGTCAAACATGAAAAAGGGAAGGTGGGCATTGAATACAGGGATCAGGTTTGACTACCTTGATATTACAGAGAAGTCCTCCATATCACCAAGGTGCTCCTTCTCATGGGAGATGACCCCTGTAACATACCTGAACCTTTCAGCAGGACTTTACTCCCAGCATCCCCAGCCTGTATGGCTCACATCAAACATAGGGGGTGAGAAACTTGAGGACATCAAGTGCATCCAGTTTGTTGGAGGGATTGAACATTTAATAAAAGAGGATTTGAAGTTAAAGATAGAGGCCTACACAAAACATTACAGGAACTATCCTGTTGACACCATTGATTCAACAAGGATTCTTGCAAATGAGGGTGCATCATATGAGGGATTTATAAACTTTCATCCCCTTTCCTCTCAGGGGAAGGGTTCAGCCCATGGTATGGACCTGGTTATCCAGAAGAAATTCACACATGGAAACCATTTTATTCTCTCGTACTCATACATAAAAACAGGGTTTATCCCCCTTGATGGGAAAACATATCCATCTGTTTATGAAGTGCCACATACCCTTGATTTTGAAGCAGGTTTAACACCCATCAAGAATTTTGAGATTGGTATCAGGTTTGGATTTGCATGTGGAAGGAAGTACTTCCCGATTGATTCCCTTGCCTCTGCTACACAGGGGTATACTGTTCGTGATTACTCCCGTATGGAGACCTATCCACCATACCACAGGCTTGATATCAGGATTGAGAGAAGGGAGTTTAAAAAACACTATTCAGTTGTATGGTATTTTGAGGTAGATAATTTATACGGAAGGAAGAATATAAGGGACTATTACTGGGATGATACTGATAAAACGATAAAAACAGCGTACCAGTGGGGCTTCATGCCCATAGGTGGATGCAAGATAGAGTTTTAGAGTGTGTGAGGGTATGAACAACTTGACTTTCTGTTTTCCTCTGGTATGTTCTGCTTAATAAAGAAATAGAAAAATGATCTTTTGAGAAAGGAAGAAAACAGATTGTAATTGCATGAGCAATATTGATATAAAAACTCAGGCAGAAATGGAAGTATTTGCTGTTAAATAGAATAGGAGGATAGAAAAAGATGAAAATAAACATAAATGACTTAAAACCAGAAGCAAAAAGAGGAAAGGTATTTTTTG
>JAGGTX010000154.1 GCA_021163525.1 Caldifarciminota bacterium | reverse complement strand
GAATAATATAAATATTATGGTCTATGTTTTTTTGAAAACTGAAGATATAAATAGACTGCCCGAAAACTGTTATAAAAACTACTGGTTTGATAGCATTGAAAAAGTCTTAAACAAAATCTTATCCGATTTTTCTGCTTTAGAAGACCACAATCTATCATCATGATACTTTGATGTTATCATTCAAATTTATATTCACAGAGGCTATTCAACCTGGAAATTCTTTGAGTATAAAGAGATCGCTGGAAGAGAAATTCAGAACCTCCGATGACGGAGAATGATTTTATAACGCCCTTGATTTTTGTCCTTTACGCTTCAATTATAATCTTCAGGCCATAAGTTATTGACACTATCTTCTATCTCCATTTTTTGTCTACCATGGTACACAAATTATTCAATAATTTGTCAAGTGGAATATTTTAGCTGGCACCCGGTAAAATTTAAAATGTCATAGTGAATGTCGCAGCATTGTCACAGTGATGTTAGTTATAAATACCTATAATGCAAATATGGGAAGGAAAATAACCGTTGTGTTTTTCAATTTCTCTACTTTTGATAGATTTTGATTTATGATAATACCAACATCTGGCTTATATTTTTCTATATAACTGAGGAAAGACCGGGTATATTGAGGAGATTCCATTGTCCTGGACTTTACTTCTACCGGAATAAGTAAGTCTCCCTGTCTAATTACAAAATCTACCTCTGCTTTATGCTTCGTCCTCCAGAAATAAATATTGTCAGGAGGAAAATAATTTAACAGTTGATTAAGAACAAAATTCTCCACAATAACTCCTTTGTCAGTTCTGATATTAAATGGTTGAAAACTTTCAATAGATACATTCCTTATACCTAAATCCTTAAAAAATACTTTCCGCTGCTTTACAATCTCTGTTTGTTTATTCCGGAAAAATGGAGGGAGCATTCTGATTATATAGGTATGTTCTAAAAGAAACAGGTATTCATCTATTGTTTTTATACTCAATCCTATACTTCTTGATATATTCCCTTTATTGACCAGTTGTCCTATATTACTTGCCAGCAATACTAAAAGATTATTATAGCCTGTAATATTTTCAATTTTCCCTATATCTCTAATATCTTTTGAAATATAACTCTGATATACATCACGCAGAATTTCCTCTTTCTTGTCTGCCTGACGGTTCAATACTACCTGTGGATAACCTCCCCATACGATATATTCCTCTATAAGTGGTAGAAATCTCCTGGCAAATACAGAAATTTCAGGGTTAATTTTTTTTGATGTAATAATCTCAATAAAACTACACCAGTTGTTTCTTACATTATATAGTTCCTCGTTTCTTCCCCTCAAAAATTCATTAAGATTAAATCCGGTAATCTCAAATATTATCTTTCTGCCAGCAAGAGAATCCGTAAATTTTTTCTTTATATGGATAGAAGAAGAACCACTGACAACCACCTTTATATTAGGATAATGGTCATATATCAATTTTAAGAGGTTTGCAGGATCATCAAGATATTGAATTTCATCAATAAATACAAATACTCTCTTGCTTAAATCTATTCCATGAAGTTCCAGATAATTCAGGAAACTATCTATTCCCCTGTTTAAGAGAGCTAAATTATCCCTGAATTCAAGGTCTATAAATATCTTTTGCACCCTAATATCCTTGTATAACATTTTTAATAGAGTGGTTTTCCCAACCCTTCTTGCACCAAGGATAAATATAATTTCCCTCTCATTCATCCACCTTGAAACCTTCTTTAATATATCACGGTAAATTAATTTATTTTTCATGTTTTTAGTATACAAAATAACCCGGGAATGTCAAGTAAACTTTTCCATTTTAGTGCGGTTAAATTGGTATAATTATACCATTTTAGTGCGGTTAATCTGATATGAATGTTTTTTAATCTAAATGTATGAAATTTTTGCGACCCCCATACCCATTTTCTCAAAAAGAAAAATTATTGGGAGGATAGGGTCATTAGGTTTTGTCAAGACTTTTTTTAAGCAACTATAAATCCCTCTCTTTTTGATTTTCTGCATATCCTTTTAATCCCCCATGTCAATGGTGGGAGAAGTAAGGAATTCTATAGTTCTTTATCACTGGTGGCTTTGTCAACCAGGTTTCGCAAAATAGTAAACTGCTCAGGGTTTCAGTGTCTCTATTTCAAAGATAACTGTTCCACCACCAGTATATCTGCATGGGTCAGGACACTGGATAAATGCCCTCTCTTTTCCCAGGCCCATCTCATCGGGTGGAACACCCCTTGAGAGTGATGAGTAAAATGGAAGAATCACTGATAGTGCATGCATGCACAGGGGAATCTCTGTTTTGATTATATAACCTTTATTTATATAAAAAGTATCACCCAAGCTGAAAACAGGGCAATTCCCCTGAATCTCCTTTACAGTTATCTTCAAATCAAAAAGGGGGCGTTCTGCCCCCTTATTTAACCTCAACCTTGATCTCCTTTGGTTTTGCCCTTTCTGCCTTGGGAAGGGTTATGGTCAACACTCCCTGCTCATATGAAGCCTTCACCTTTGACTCGTCCAGTTCCACTGGAAGTGTGATCGTCCTCTGGAATTTACCGTATGCCCTCTCAATTCTGTGGTAGGTCTCGTCCTTCTCCTCCTTCTCCATCTTCCTCTCTCCGCTGATGGTCAACTGATTTCCATTGAGAACCACTTTAATATCCTCTTTCTTCATTCCAGGCACCTCAACAGAAACAATGATGTTATCCGGGGTCTCCTTTATATCCACCGGAGGCAACCACCCTTCCCTCAGGGTCTCAGCAGGATAGAAACCCATAAAGTCCCTGAAAATCCTGTCAAAGTCATCCTTCAGTGAGAGAAGGTCTGCAAACGGGTCCCATCTTGTTATATCCTTCCTTGCCATCCTATCACCTCCTTTCTTTATCTTTTTTAAGTATCATAAACTTTACACAACTT
>JAGGTX010000128.1 GCA_021163525.1 Caldifarciminota bacterium | reverse complement strand
TATGATAGGCCTTTGAGTGTTATCTTTTTTACACTGTCTTTCCTGAAGGGGAATTCAGGATGCTCAGGTCTTGAAGAAAGAATAAATATTGTGTTTTTGAGAACCCTTGAGAGGTATTCAAGTGCCTCAATTTCCTCTTCCCTTGCTGCGTTCAGGTCGTCCAGTATGGTTATGCATTGTTCCCCTGTTGAGAGAATAAAATATCTGATACCATCAAAGAGGTTTTCCTTTTTTATTTCAGGGGGCAACATAAGAATGGACATATCCTCAATGTGGGATGCAAAGAGCATATGGGATAGCAATTGAACCCTTTTATTCAGTTCCTCATTTATGTTTTTTTTGTGGATAGTCTTTACATACCTTTCCAGTGCCTTTCTCTTTTCTTCGGGTGAGAGTTCTTCGTTTATGTTGAGATAGTCCATTATCATTGAACTGAACAATGTGTAGGTTGATTTCATGATGTCTGCGTTGCCCCTTAAAACAGAGAACCCTTTCCCACGCATTATACCATCTATTTCGTGGAGCAGTCGTGATTTCCCTATTCCAGCCTCCCCTTCTATAAGAATAAGTTTTTCACCGGAAGTTATCCAGTCCAGTATTTTTTTCACTTCTTTTTCTCTACCCACAAATCTGTAATGAACAGGAGAAAACTTTGCTCTGCCAGTGGGGATATAACGCTTCAATGGTATCTTTTTGCCTTTTACCCTGACAGGCTCAAGTTCATCAAAGAGAAATCTATTCTTTGTGATTCGGAAGATTTCTGAAGAGCAGATTGGTCTGCCGTCAGAGGAGTGTGATAGCCTTGCAGATGTATTCACTGCATCCCCAATAACTGTATATTCCTTCCTCCAATCATTCCCGATAACACCTGCATAGACATATCCATAATTGACCCCGATTTTAATCCTGATTCCAGGATACATCCCTGCTATTTCAGCAATTGAAATGGCGGTTAACACAGCCCTTTCACAATCGTTTCCCGTTGATACAGGTGCACCAAAAAGAAGCATTAGTTTGAACCCTTCAGGATTTATAGAATCAAGTAGATGGAGTGAGCCACCATACTTCAATACTATATCAAGGGTATCAGTGAAGAATGATTGTAAGAGGTAAATATCCGGAGATTCCGGTTTATAGCCAGAAACGACCACAAATATTGATGCAACTGGACGGAATTCATTGGGGGCAGTATCAACACCGGGGTTCAGGAGTGTTTCAGGTGATAATTTGTGGGTGTAGAATCCTTCAGCAGAAACCTTCACTCTCTTTTTTGAGTATGTGTGTATAATTTCTCCTGGCTTTGCCCCGTCTTCTTCCTCTGCAAGTTTTTTTACAGTTTCACCAGAGAGGAAGATTTCGGCCCTCCTTGTGTCTCCCAGTAATGCCTTAACATATTCACCACTGGATGTTATCACTTTCATTGTCAGATTGAGTTTTCCAGCAGGTGTTGCCATGCCAGAAAAGTTTTTAAGCGCCTCCATCATTTCTCTGGCGCATTCTCTGGCATCTTTTTGTTCCTCAAACTCCACAAGTACTGCGTCCCCTGCAAACTTTAGAACATCTCCACCACATTTTTTCACAACACCAAGCATCATATCAAAATACTCATTCAGTATCTCAGTAAGAGTTTCAGTCCCTTCCAGTCCAAAGGATGCAAGGTGTTCACTCATCCTGGTGAATCCAGAGATATCAGCAAAGAGAAGGGTCCCTTTTTTTATCTGTAATCCATCCTCAAGTATGGAGAGATTTACAGGGAGGAAGGGGTTGTTCTTTTTCTTCACCAGACCTCCAGAACCCTCCTCTTTTTCTTATACGGTTTTGAAGAGAAGACAAATGAAGAGAGGATTGCCTGTTGTATCTCATTGGTGTTCTTCTTTCTGGTATAAATATAACTGATTGGCTCCCCCTCTTTCACCTCATCTCCAACAGTTTTAAGGATTTTAATTCCAGCAGCGTGGTCAACAGGGTCTTCCTTTCTGGTTCTTCCTGCGCCTGTCATCACTGCTGCCACACCTGTTTTGTATGCGTCTATCTCGTGTATTATCCCCGAGGTGGGTGAATGCACCACATAAGGTTCAGAGTGCAGGGCAATTTCATCCAGGTTACCTCCATGAAGCATTACCATGTCCCTGAATCTGTTCAGGGGTTCACCAGAGGCAATCAGGTTTTCTGGGTCTGTATCAATACCTGCAAGTTCCAGCATGCCATTGGCAAGGGCAAGTGTTACCTCTTTTACATCTTCTGGTCCTTCTCCCTTTAGAATATCCATTGCCTCAAGTACCTCTATTCCATTGCCCACTGCATACCCGAGTGGTGTGTCCATGTCAGTAAAGAATACCTTCATTCTTACACCAGCCTGTTCTGCTACCTTCATCATGGATTCTGCAAGTCTTTTTGCCTGGTCAAGGGTTTTCATAAAAGCACCCTTACCCACCTTCATATCTATAACCAATCCTTCAATATCTTCAGCAAGTTTCTTTGACATAATACTTGAGGTGATTAAGGGAATGGATTCCACGGTTGCAGTCACATCCCTGATTGCATAGAATATTCTATCAACAGGTGCAATGTCCTCTGTCTGTGAAATGATTGAACACCCAGTTTTTTTAAGCACCTGCTTGAACTCCTGAATTGTCAATCCAGTTCTGTATCCATTTATTGATTCCATCTTATCAACAGTTCCACCAGTGTGTCCCAATCCCCTACCAGAAATCATTGGCACAATGATGCCAGCAGAGGCAACAATGGGTGCAAGGCAAAGACTTATCTTGTCCCCAACTCCTCCTGTGGAATGTTTATCAATCTTTTTACCAGGAATATCTGAAAGGTCAATTTTTATCCCTGAATTGAGCATGGCATCGGTAAGGTGAAAGGTCTCTTCAAAGTCCATACCTTTCAGAAACACCGCCATGAGAAAGGCAGAAATCTGATAGTCTGTGATTTCCCCTGATTTTGCCCCATCCACAAAAAAACCTATCTCTTTCCTGGAGAGTTTCTCTCCGTCCCTCTTTTTCCTTATTATCTCAACAGCCCTCACCCCTATCCCCCGCACCCTTTGGGGTCAGTCATTAACAAGTAACATTTTCCATTCATCAAACACCTCCAGAATTTTCTTATGTTCTTCCTCGGGCAACCTTTTGTATAACAATATGTTACTGTGTTTTGAGGTTTTTGTTATTTCAGCGATTTTCTTCCAGGTTAGGTGACATCTGTCCCTTAATAAGACCACCAGCACTTTTCTTTCATAAGAGTGCTTGTGTATTTTAAAGGAAATTTCCTTTAAACCGAAATTTTTGTTCATATATTGAATGACCTCATCAGGCTCAATAGGTTTTCTTATCTTTGCCTCTCTTCTTTCTTTATTCATTCTGGATAAAACATCATTCATTGTGGCTGAATCTCCATAAATTAGTA
>JAGGTX010000118.1 GCA_021163525.1 Caldifarciminota bacterium | reverse complement strand
GATAAATTTGGTTGAGGAGATACTGTGAGAGAATGGAATAATCTGTTCTCAGGAAAAACAGAACATTATTTTTCCTGAACTACCTTATCCACTATCCAGCTGCTCAACAGACTCAAATGTAGACCTATATAGGAGAAGCTTTTTGTTTCATTTTGCACGTTTGTAATTTCCAGCCCCCCTGCTTCAATTCCCACAGTGACTATACAAAGTGTGAAGTCAATACCCACACACCAGTAAAAGTGTTGTTGATATCCATAGCCTTCAAAGGGATCTAACCAGTCTCCCCATGAATTCAGAGTAAAAATAGAATAAAAGACAATAGGATAAAATCCTATTTTAGGCTTTTTGATTACCACAAGATGATAGAGAGGTACCATCATTTCAATAAAAGCAGATCCGTATCCAGAAGTTCCCCAATCACCCTGAGTGTCGGCGCCAACTCCCTCAAGCAGGATCATTCCTGCACCTATACCAGGATTTAAAAAATAGCTTCCACCCCATCCCATGGCTATTTTTCCTATTGAAATCCTTCCGCAGGACGACGAAAATGTACCATCTAACAAAGCAAAATGATGCCATCCCCCGGTTCCTTTATACCCGGAACTGACGCTAATGGGATAGATGAAAAAAAGTATAAATATCAATTTCTTCATAGTTTAAGCCACTGCATATCTGGGGACGGAGGTTGACAATTTGACAGTTTTGCCACCTATCTAATTTTCAGTTAGATAAGGGACAAATTTATAGATTTATCCTCCGTCCCTGCCTTTTTGAATGTGAGAGGTTCGCTGTATATTTCCCGTGCAAGAATAATACTTTCTCCTTTTAGTAGCACACTTGACCCTGTGATTTTCACCTTCACACCCTTCCTGAACATCCACCTGTTTTTGTTCACCCACCATAGAGGGGCAATATAAACGGGTATTTTCCTTCCCTTTTTCTCAACAATGATAACCACATAATCCTCACCATCCATTGTCACAATTCTTTTCCCAACAATCTTACCCTGAATTACGGTTACTGTTGCTGGATTGTATATGTTAACATGGATGGTTTTACCAGCAGGTTTTACCCCTGAATAACATCCTGAGAATAGTAAAACAAGCAACAAAAATATCCATTTTTTCATGGCCCACCTCCTATCTGCTTATACTCAAAGTGAAGTATTGTCTTAGTCCAAAGTCTCCAGAAGGAATAAATGCATAATCAAATTTTATCCAATCTTTTTCAACACCAAAGCCAAATCTGAAAAGGGAAAGAATGCCCAAATCATCCTGGGTTCTAAATCCTGTCCTAAATGAGAGAAAGGTTATTTTGTATTCTAAGCCAAAACCAATTTGTGGTTTATCATCATTTCGTAGAGATACCTCTCCTGTATACAAAAGATTCCTGGTTTTTTTTGAGATACCCAAGGAGAGTGCAATAGGTAATGGATAGGGAGTCGTAATGTAGGTTAGTTTGCCTCCAATGTTTTTTATTGACAAACCCAGTTTAGTATTTCTATTCATTGTGTAGATTAAACCAGAGTTAATACTCCATACCGAAGAATTTTCATTCTCAAGCCTGGAACTGCCATAATTAATCCCCACCCCAAACTTCAGATGTTCCTGAACCCATCTACCATAAACTATTGAAAAAATCAATTCGTTTGCTGTAAATTCATAAGGATTTCTGGCATGACCATCCAGACCATTGAATGTTCCAAAATCAATATATGAAAGTGACATACCCCAATATCCAATATTCGTAGGAAAGGTTAGAATTATAAAGTCATTCTTTATATCTTCAAAAAGCATGGTATGGCTCGCTGAAAACGAAAGCCCTCCATAAACACCAGCAGGATTCCAGAGTTGAGAGTAAGTATCTCTATCATATCCTGTAAAGGATTCACCCATTCCAATTACTCTGGCTCCATGTGGAAGGTCTATAGAAATAAAACTGGATGTTCCAGCTCCAAACACAGTTAAACAGAAAAAAGTTACCGAAAGAAATATCTTTTTCATTAGTCCCCTCCTATTTTATGATTGCGATTTTACCTTTTCTTATTGCTCCTGAAGAGGTTTTTACAACATACACATAAACACCACTGGAGATGCCCGTGATATCCCATGATATTAAGCCATCGTTGTTGCTTTCAACCATATGGAATACCCTCCTTCCTTTCAGGTCATAAACATTAACAGTTGCATCGGATGTTATTCCTTCAAAGTATATTTTCTCAGGTGATAGGCCTGGTTTGTAAGGATTTGGAAACACTTTTAGACTGTCAAGATTCTCTTCAGGATAAGGCCCATGAACAACCACTACAACACTATCTTTTGATATTGAGGAGTCTGGGTCTATTCCCTTCAATATCACAGTGCCTGTATAGTCACCAGTATGTTTACCCTCAGGTATATATAGAGTGAGCCTACAAATTGCTTGTTCCCCAACTCCAAGTTCACGAGGGTATTCCTCAAGAAAACCTGTAAATGTATCACCCGATGCACTGTTTCTTAAAATAATTGGGTCACAGTAAAAGCGTATAACCCTGGAAGTTGCATAACCATCGGTTGTGTCGGGGTTATTTATGGAATCAGCATTTACCACAAGGAAATATTTTGACACATATGCAGGGCCAGCAGGTAAGGAATCAAAATCAATTATTCCACCGGAAACATCCAGTGTGTCCCTGTAAACATCAATATCACATTTCGTTGTAATTACCTTACCCTTTATGTAGTAGATGTTTCCATTCGGGTCCTCTGAATAATCCTGCCAAACCATATAAAAATAGGTGGTGGAGTCTATGATATTAACCTTTATACTGGGTGGATACAAATTATTACCAAATGAACCAGCATTATTTCCTGTATAGGTTCCATAAAGGCTCTGGGGTTCTCCAAAGTTACCATCTGCATAAGCACATAGATATATACTAAAACTGTCATTGGTCACTGGATCAGCATTCCATACAATTGCGGTGTTCCCATTGATATCTGTAGAAAACGCTGATCTGTAGTTATCACAGGCTGAAGGCCAATTACTTACCCTGATATTTTGGCCAAAACTTTCTCCATCATCTGTGGATAAAGCAAAGTAAATGTCAGGGGTTGCATTCCCTCCAGAAAGCCTTGAATCTTCCCATGTTACCATTATATCGCCCGTGCTTCTATTAACACTTACTCTCGGATTCCCCCTATAAACATTACTTCTATCATCCAGAACTATAACACTATCAGTGAAAGTGACCCCATAATCTGTTGATTTTGCAAATGCTATCCAGGGATGTGGGTCTTGATTTGTTCCTCCTGTTCCCCATCTCCATACCACGTAAACAGTACTATCATTTAACGCATAAATGTCAGGGTCCCTGTTCACATTGGATGGGTTTTTATCAACAAACCCGAGGTCCTGGAAGGAATTGCCACCATCATCGGATCTGGCAATCTTAATTCTCAATACCCCTGTACCGTCATCAACCCATACCACATATATTTTTTTACCTGCAACAAAAATTTTTGGTTGAGGGCCATCGTTTACCCCAGAGGTTGTAGAATTGTGAACTGTTATCCCGGGAAGTTCTTCTGGGATAGAAAATGTTATACCACCATCATGAGAGGTGACAAAGTAAACCTTCCAGGAGGTCCCATCTGAGGTTCCCTGCCATAAGACATAGATATTTGTATCACTTACTGCCATCCAGGGATATTTGTCGTTTATTGTATCAGTTTGGCTCAGATTCACATCGTTTGAGAATGTATCTCCCAATAGTCTTGAAAAATAAATATCATACAAACCTGCTGAGTTTAGGCGCTTATCCTGGAATGCAACAAAAACATTACCTGTTGAATCTATTACTACAGCGGGATGGTCTTGGGGTGTAGAATCAGGGTCGTAGTCATTTACCTGAATTTTACTGCCAAAAACAAGGGTTTGAGAAAAGATTATTAGGATACCAAACATAGAAACCTCCTACGTTAAATTGGTTATAATTTTACTATTGCATAAAAAGGTTTTTCTGTTAGAACCTATGTGTATGCGTTGGGTAACATCACTAAAGGAATTGTATGAAGCAGGGGAAGACAAAAACCT
>JAGGTX010000233.1 GCA_021163525.1 Caldifarciminota bacterium | reverse complement strand
CCTCTTAATCCAAGATTGAATCTCCATATGGGTCCAGGAGATGCCTCAAGATTCACAAAACCTTCATAGGGAACAATAAGGTCGCTGGTTGAATGGGAAAATGATGTATCAGGAAGTCCCAGTTTGTCGTGGAAGAGAATCTTATTCCTCTCAATGCCCACCTGTATCTTCCTATCCTCTCCCAGAAAAAAGTCAACATACTGGATAACAGAGTAATTCTCTATTCCCTGTGAACTGTAGATTGTGTCTGCTGGTATCCTGAAGTCTGTGTTGAAAATGGTATGGGATAGATATGTGTTGAAAAAGAGATTTCCCTGTGCCCTTTCAATCCTGAACACCTCACCAGTATTGCCCCATTTCAACAGTATCCTCTCATCAGTTTCCTCTGCACTGAAATCAAAAACATCCATTCCCTGCATAAATGTTCCAGAAATCTTTGTGTCCTTCCACCTATCAATGGTTGTTTTACCAATCAGGTCATAAAAATAATATGGAAGGGATATATCCTGATGCCAGAGTTTCCCATACAGCCAGACAAGGAGGTCAAAGTATGTCCTTCTTCCACTGAAAAAGAAGGTTCCCCAGGGCACGGGTCCCTGTAATGTGAGTATGGTGCTTATAAGCCCTGTTGACAGGTTCAACTGGTACTGATTTTTGTTACCATCCTTTGTAAGTACTGATATAACTCCTGAAAGCCTTCCACCGTACATTGCAGGATACCCACCTGTATAGACCTCTATATTCTTCACAATGTCTGGATTGAACATGGAGAACAGTCCAAAGAGATGTGATGTAGGATTATAGACCGTGATATGGTCAAGGGATACATATACCTCATCAGGGCTGCCTCCCCTAATGTATAGTTTGTTTGAAAGGTCATGCATTGTGACAACACCCGGCAAAATCTGGATTGACCTGAACACATCTGCCTCAAAGAACGAGGGGAGGTATCTTATGTCTGAAGGCGTAATGGTAATCCTGCTCAAGTCAACCGCCTTTTCAAAATCCCTTCTTGATGCAGTTATTTTTACCCCCTTGAGATATATGGGTTCAGAAACAAGTTCAATGTTTATATTAAGGGTTGTATCTGAATCCATTCTGATGGTCTTCTCCCAATCCCTGTATCCAATGAAACTCACCCTCAGTGTATATTCTCCGGGTGATGGAAGCCTGAGATAAAAATATCCTCTCTCATTTGCAGCCACTCCCATATCCTTTCCCTTCACCATGATATTGGCAAAGGGAAGTGGCTCACCTGTATCCTTATCCATTACATATCCTGATACTGCAAATGAGACAATGAGAAATATCACCTGAAGTACTCCACTGCATTTATAAATATCCTGAGTCCATCCCCACCTTCCCTTCCCCGCTTCCACTCTGGATGTGAATGCCTGAACATGTTCCGCTCTGGATGGGGCATCATACCAAGAACCCTTCCCGTTTCATCAGTCATCCCTGCAATATGCAAAGCTGAATCCGATGGGTCAAAACCTTTATAAAAAAGACATGCATAACCCTCATTCACAACCTTTTCCTGCACCTTTTCATCCATAAACACAACCCTGCCCTCAGCGTTCGCAACGGGAAGACTGATGTTTTTTATACCTTGAAGGAATACACATCTCCCCGGTGCCTCAAGTTCAATCCATGTATCAATGAACATACCCCGTGTATTCATGGTCAATGTCAAATGTTGCTTACCATCAAGGAATGGGAGAACACCAGATTTAACAAGTATCTGGAACCCATTGCATATTCCAAGAACAAGCCCGCCTTTATCAACAAATCCCTTCAACTCATCAAAGAGAAACTTCTCAATCTCTATGGCCATCACCTTACCCGCACCAAGGTCATCACCATAGGTGAATCCACCTGGTATAACAAAGATGTTGAAATCCTTGAGAATTTCAGGACTCTCCATAAGTTTCTTGATGTAAACATCCTCTACATTTGCACCAGCGCTCCTCAACGCATGAGCAGTCTCAACATCACAGTTTGTGCCGGGGCCTCTTAATATCAATGCCTTCACCATTTTATTCCTCCACTGAAAGCAGTGTAAACATGGTCCATGTCAAGGTCAATTACTCTTTCACCATTCACATCTATTATCAGCCTTCCATTCCCACCTACAACACCTATCCTTTGTAAATATATACCCTTAAAGGACTCCAGAAATTCATTCTCCTTTTCCATGTCCACCTCAACAATAAACCTTGTGTTGGACTCACTGAAAAGGAAGTAATCAGGTCTCATATCTGTTTCAAAGGAG
The DNA here is from genome assembly GCA_021163525.1 of Caldifarciminota bacterium. Lineage (GTDB taxonomy): Bacteria > Hydrothermota > UBA3072 > UBA3072 > B12-G15 > B12-G15. Next base: position 628 of record JAGGTX010000233.1, on the reverse strand, counting down.
AACTCTCCACCCATGTGAAAACACATCTCTGAAATTGCAGCACCTATTCCACCCTGTGATACATCGTGAACAGCCTTGAAGTATCCCTTTCTCACCCCATCTGCCACTGCACGGAGAACACGTGGTGATAAAACCTTATCAACCTCTGGAACAATACCCCTCTCCCTTATTCCCCTGTAGAGAAAGTACTGGCTTCCACCAAGTTCCTTCTTTGTATCCCCGATCAGATAGACTGGATTTCCTTGTGTTTTGAATTCCGAGGTCATGCCAAGTCTGTAATCCTCTATAACACCAATTGCAGATATGAGGAGTGTTGGTGGTATTGACCTGAATTCATCACCCATTCTGTACTTATTATGCAGGCTGTCCTTGCCTGAAATATAAGGGACACCATAAATCTTTGCATATTCATAACAGGCCTTAACACTGAGGAAAAGGGCGCCAAGTATCTTCGGGTCATCTGTGTCACCAAAGGCAAAATTATCAAGGATTGCAGAATTTTCAAGTTTTCCTCCACAACTCACAAGATTCCTCAATGCCTCCTCAATCACAGAGGCAGCCATCCTGTAAGGGTCTATTTTACCATAGTGAGGATTTATTCCATTGCTTATCACCACTGCCCTCTCTG
>JAGGTX010000201.1 GCA_021163525.1 Caldifarciminota bacterium | reverse complement strand
GGAGACAAAATCGGCTTCATAGATTCAAACAGGATCCTGCAGGAATACAAAGGGACAAAGGACCTCCAGAAGCAGTACAACGAAAAGATAAATGAATGGCAGAGGAAGGCAGAGAAGATGAAGAAGGAGATTGAGGAGTTGCAGAGGCAATTCCAGACCCAGCAGGTGATTCTCTCTGAAACTGCAAAGGCCCGTAAACTCCAGGAGATTCAGGAGAAACAGAAGGAGTATGAAAACTTTCTCCAGTCAATCTGGGGTCCTGATGGAGAGGCAAAAAAACTGAATGACCGGTTGATGAAGCCCTTCCTTGCGAAGGTTGACTCCATATTGAAAAAGATAGGTGAGGAAGAAGGTTATGTTTATATTCTTGACATATCTTCAGGTGTGGTTGTATATGCCGATCCGGGGCTTGATATTACAGACAGGGTGATTGATGAACTCAACAAAGAATTTGGGCCAGAGGTTGCAGGTGAAGAAAAGGTTTATTTCTATATTGCTAAATTTAAGGATATTGGTGGTGAGGCAGCGGGAAGCAATCTCGGAGAGAGGATAAAAAACACCATACTCGCAAGTATAAAGGACAAAGAGAACCTTGAGCAGACAGACATGAGTGCCATTTCATCTGCAATGAGCAGTGAGGGGGTTGTGAATGAAGAGGACATCACACAGGAGAAGGCACTCAAGGTTGCTGAGAAAACAAACACAAGGATATTTGTTTTCGGGAATGTTGAGAAGACAGGAGAGGATGTAACAATAAACTACTTTATAGTGAATGGTGAAACTGCCTCTATCTATTCAAAGGGAACTATCAAGACAAAGGATTCTGCAAAACTTTACGATGATATAAAAAATGTAATTGTTCAAAAGATAGCCCAATTGTTAAAATGAAGGCGTCTGAAATTGCCAGTCTCCTTGGTGGTAGACTGGTTGGTAGTGATGTAGAAGTAACCCACATTAAAGAACCAGAAAAGGCCACGGAAAATGATGTGGCCTTTGTTTTTAAGCCTGAAAAAAAAGATATTTCTCAACTGAAGGCGGGCCTCCTGATTCTGCCAGAAGGTTTTTCCCCAAAAACTCCAGCCCCGGTTATCCATGTTAAGGATATTGAAAGGGCATTTATTAAACTCCTTAAAAAATTCTACCCTGAACCTGTGAAACTGCCGGATTCAATATCCACCCTTGCCTCCGTAGGTGATGTGGTAATGGGTAAAAATGTTGGGATTGGCGAGTTCACAGTAGTAAAGGATGGAACAAAGATTGGTGATAATACCAGGATATTCCCCCATGTTTATGTTGGATACAATGTATTGATAGGGGAAAATTGCATTATCTATCCCGGAGTAAAAATATACGACAATGTGAAGATTGGGAATAATTGTGTTATACATTCCAACTGTGTCATAGGTTCAGATGGGTTTGGTTACTTTGAGATTGAGGGAAAGAGGGAAAAAATTCCACAGGTTGGAAAGGTTATAATTGGTGACCATGTTGAGATTGGGGCTGGCACTACAATTGACAGGTCAACACTTGGGGAGACAATCATCGGGAATGGGGTGAAGATAGACAACCTTGTCCAGATTGGACACAATGTAGTTATAGGGGCTGGCTCCGTGATTGTTGCACAAACAGGTATTGCAGGAAGCGTGAAAATCGGTAAGAATGTAATCCTTGCTGGACAGGTAGGGGTTGCTGACCATTTAACAATAGGTGATGGTTCAATTGTGCTTGCAAAATCAGGGGTATCAAAAAGCGTTCCTCCTAAAAAGGTCTTTTCTGGAATACCTGCAAGGGAAAGGAAGAGGTATCTCAGGGAAATAGCGCTTGTTTCAAGGCTTCCGGAAATTATTGAAAAACTTGAGAAGTGTCTGAATAAATGATTCTGATTTTTCTTTCCATAACCTATAGTGCAGATACAATAAAATTTTACCCTGATAAAAAAAGGGTTGTGCTTATAGGGGATGCAGAGGCCATTGACAAGGACCTGAAGGTGAATGCCCAATTGATTGAATACTTTACAGAAGCAAAGAGGATGATTGCAACGGGTAATCCTGTTCTTTACTCCGGTAAAAAAACAATTTATGCAGAAAGAATGGAGTATAATCTGGATAAGAAACTCGGGATTGTGGACAATGGAAAAACAAAGACAGAAAAGGGGTGGTTCTGGGGAAGAAAGGCTTATTATACAGAGGACCATTCACTCTACATCATTGATGGTAGATTCACAACCTGTGATAGAGACCCACCTCACTATTTTTTCTATTCTCCAAGGATGAGGTATGAGCCAGACAAAGACATTGTTGCCAGTAATGTATTTCTCTTAATAATGAATATCCCGGTATTCTACTTTCCCTTCTGGATGAGCCCATCCGGAGGAAAAAGAAAATCAGGGTTTCTCGCGCCAAGTTTTGGTTCTCAAAGTTATGGCGGGAGGTACATAAAGAATATTGGTTGGTACCAGACGCTTGGAGAACATGCTGATATGACCTTCTGGTTTGATTACTATACATCAAAAGGAGTGATGCCACACTTTGAATTCCGATGGATTGGGATGGGGAATTCCTCTGTTAATCTCTATGCAGATTACATCAGGGAATTGAGTGGAAGGGAGAGGTGGAAAATCAACGGGGATGGTTCCTTCCTTCTGACGGGGGGAATAAAGGGAAGATACAGGATTGATTATGCAAGTGACAGAGAACTATACACTGATTATGTGCCAGGTGAGGTTACCCCCCTTATTCAGGACGCCGGGGCCTATGCTGAATTTACAAAAAGTGTAAAAAACGGCAATTTAGACATGCTTTTAAGAAGGAAGAAAAATCTCTCAACCGGGGAAGAGTCAGGGGTCATACCTTCACTCAAATACACCTTTTACAATATCAGGGTTGGACCCATCAATATAGGAGGAAAGATACCCTATCAGAGAAACATAAATGGCGAGTATTTTTTATACCCTGGTGCTTCCTTCTCCATGTCAAAGTCCCTTTTCCCATTCAATTTTTCTGGAAGTTTCCACATTGATGGGTTCCATGCCTCAAACACTTTGGATTCCCTTCCATATACAGGTTACCACTACAGTTACTCCTTCAGTGTTAACACAAGGATATATGCACTCTCAACCTTTGGCCTTTTTATGTTCAAGAGATTCAGGTTTGTATATACTCCATCCATAGGTTATTCATTCTCACCACCTGGTGACTCTGTGCAACTTCTGCCAGGGACACCATTCTCAATTCCCCGGGGGTCAAAAGGGCTTAACATCGGACTCAGAATACTCTGGCAGGCAAAGGTTAACAATAAAAGAATGGACATTGTCTCAATAAGAAATGGGACATCGTATGATTATGAAAATAATCGGTTCAGACCCATAACAATAAGTGCCTCCTCCAGTCCAACAAAAAACCTGAACATAGGTTTCAACACCACATACAACCTTTATGAGAAAATCTTTTCAAGCAGGAATGTAAACATCTCCTACAATGGAAAGTTCTCACTTGACGAGAAAAGATATAAATTTTCACTGAGATACTCACTCACATTTGATGATTCAACATTCAATCAGGCCGCAGACTTCAGCACAGACCTGCCCATCACAAAAAAATGGAGTGGTTCAATCAGTACCCATTATGACTTCAGATTGAGAGAATTCCAGAGCACAAAGGTTTCTCTAAAAAGAGACCTCCACTGCTGGGAAATTGCCATGTCCTACAACAAATTTGGAACATCATGGGATTATGGATTCACATTGAGTTTAAAGGGAATTCCAGAGGTAAAACTTGAAAAAAACACCTTACGCTTCTTCTTTCCCTGAGCAACTGCTGGCTTCCATCTCCATTCATGAGGCAGAGCAACATGCATTTTCTTCATCCTTATTTTCAAAAGTCATGAAGGGGTTTATTCACAAAATTCACCCTTGATTTTTCCTCTGTTGGGTTTATCATCATAGTATGTTCAGGCTCAGGGATGAGGAGAAGGAAAAGTTTGTTCTGGTAGGGCTCTGTTCTTCCTCCCTGGAGAAAGAAGAAAAGCTTTATTCCCTCCAGGAACTGGCTTCCCTTGTTGATACAGCTGGTGGGGAGATTGTTGAGATGGTTATTCAGGTGAGGAGTAGACCTGACCCTGCTTTTTATATTGGGAAGGGGAAATTGCTTGAACTTGCAGGTTTCCATGGATATGATGTGTTACTCTTTGATGACCCACTAACCCCTGCACAGGTGAGAAATATTGAAAATCTCACAAATAAGAAGGTGCTTGATAGGAGGGATATCATTCTTGATATCTTTGCAACCCATGCACGAACAAAGGCTGCAAAGATTGAGGTTGAACTGGCACAACTGAAGTTTCAACTCCCCAGGCTTGCTGGAAGGGGAATTGAACTGTCAAGGTTGGGTGGGGGTATAGGAACAAGGGGACCGGGCGAAAAAAAACTGGAACTTGACAGAAGAAAGATTTACAAAAGGATTTCTTTCCTTGAGAAGGAACTTGAGAAGATTAACAGAACAAGGGATATCCAGAGGCGCGGAAGGAGAAGTGTTTTTAAGGTTGCCCTTGTTGGGTACACAAATGTTGGTAAGACCACTTTGTTAAATGCATTGACACATGCACATGGAGATGTTGATAACAGGGTTTTTGTCACACTTGACCCATTAACCAGAACAGGTGTTACCCCGACAGGTAAGAAATTCCTATTGACTGACACAGTCGGGTTCATCAGGAATATTCCCCACCAGTTGATTGCCTCTTTCAGGGCTACACTTGAGGAGGCAGTTTTCGCGGACCTGAGACTGGTTGTAATTGATGCATCCTCAGAGAGGATGGACGTCCAGATAAAGGAGACAACAAAGATAATGGAGTTGCTTGGTATAATAGACCGTGAAAATCTCTTTGTTTTTAATAAGGTGGATATGGTATACGACCCTGTTTTGATATCCGGTTTGAAGAAGAAATACCCTGATGCTGTTTTCATCTCAGCAAAAACAGGGGAGGGGCTTGAGGAACTGAAATATGCCATTGAGGGTGTAATGGAAAGGAGAAGGGTGAAGGTATGATAATAAAGTCTGTCTCGGGAATAAGGGGAATTGTGGGAACAGAATTCACACCAGAGTATGTTACAAGATACTCTGCAGCCTTTGGTATCTTTTCTGGTAGGGGGAGGATTGTTATAGGCAGAGATTCCAGGAGGAGTGGAGAGATGCTCAGGGATGCAGCGGTTGCAGGCCTACTCTCCGTGGGTTGTGAGGTGGTTGACCTTGGTATAGTTCCAACTCCCACGGTGCTTTACAATGTGAAATCTCTTGGTGCGAATGGAGGAATGGTCATCACTGCAAGCCATAACCCTGCTGAATGGAATGCCTTGAAACTTGTGAACAAAGAAGGAATATTTCTTTCAGGGGATGAATGCAGGAAACTGGAAGAAATTATGGATGGTGAGATAGAGCGGGTTGACTGGAGGAATATAAAGGATGTTATTGAGGATAATAAAGGTGTTGAAAGGCATGTAAATGGTGTGCTGGGCGTTGAAAACATCCTTGTTGATGAAATCAGGAGGAGCGGGTTGAGGGTTGCTCTGGATTGTGTGAATGGTGCTGCATTCTCTGCATATCCTGTTTTTCTCCGTTCACTTGGATGTGATGTGGTGGAGGTTTTCTGTGAAGCAACAGGGGACTTCAGAAGAAATCCAGAACCAAGGCCTGAAAACTTGAGCGCACTTGAACACATGGTGAGGGATACCGGAGCAGATGTGGGTTTTGCAACGGACGCAGATGGGGATAGACTGAGCGTTGTATCCGAAGAAGGGGTGGCAATAGGTGAGGAATACACAATCACAATGGCAATGGATTACTGGTTCTCCAGGGTGAAGGGTGTTGGTGTTGTCAATTATTCCACCACTTCAATGGTGGATTTTGTTGCTAAAAAACACAACACAAGGGTGTTCAGGGCAAAGGTTGGGGAGGCAAATGTTGTTCAGAGGATGAAGGAAGTAGAAGCAATAATTGGGGGAGAGGGAAATGGGGGAGTAATACTCCCCGATGTCCACTATACAAGGGATGCAATGGTTGGCATGGCTCTGATCCTTTCACTCCTTGCTCGTGAAAGGAAGAAGGTCTCGGAACTGGTGAATGCCTATCCAAGTCTATATATAATGAAGGAGGTTAAAAGGTTTGATTCCCTTGAAGAACGGGAGAAATTTTTTCAGGATTTGCTTGATACATTCAAGAAAAAAG
>JAGGTX010000009.1 GCA_021163525.1 Caldifarciminota bacterium | reverse complement strand
GGGATAGTGCTGTGATAAATATCCATGTGAGTGACAATGGTAAGTTGAAAGGGGTTTGTGCTGTGATTGATGGAAGAAGGGTCTGGAGTGCGAAAAGTTCTGGAAGGTTTGTCTTTTATTCAGGTAAGGGTGGACCAATTTTTCCTGGTAGATACAGGATAAAGTTCACTGCAGTGGATATGGCTGGTAATGAAAGCATAAAGTCCGTTGAACTTGTTATAAAACCCTCATCTGTGTTCAGGAACCAGGTTATTCACCAGGACCCTTCTCCTGATTCCATTCCCAGAGGGAGCTGGGTGTATGGACCTGTAAAGGTAAAATCCCTTCCATTCTTGATGGTGATGATAGATTCACCGGATGAGAATGTTGACCTTGACCTTTATGTGTACAGGGATAAAAACCATGATGGAAGGGTTGTTTCAAAGGAGAAAATAGCCTCTTCAACAGGTCCCACTGATAAGGAGGTTGTGTTTATTAATAACCCAGATGATGGTGAGTACTGGATATATGTGAATGGTTGCACTGTACCTGAAAGGACAGCAAGATTCAATCTTTACACCTCGTTTACATTGAATGAAAAGGGGGAGGCTGAATAGCCTCCCCATGCCCAATTTTCAGGTCTTTTCTATTTGAGTAATGTGAATTTCTTAATTCCTGTAAAGCCTTCTGTTTCCAGTTTCAGGAAGTAAATACCAGATGGCACATCTGGTTTCAGGTCGAAACATTCGTAACCTGATTTTATCTCTCTTGCAGTGGTGAAGACATTTCTACCTGTGAGGTCATAGATGGATATGGCAAAGTTTTTTGTTCTGAATCCAGAAAGTATTACCCTTACATTTCCATTCAATCCCCTGACAATGAAGGTTCTTTTGTTCTCAACAAAGGGGATACCTGTGGTGGATGAATTGAGGGCATAGAGTGTTCCATTATCAGTGCCAATCACAATCTCACCGTATCCGTCTCCATCAATATCACCAATGGCCGGGCTTGCCTGTGGGATGCCATCAAGTTTTACGGACCAGAGGAAGGCACCCGTATAATCATACGCCATTATCAGACTATCTACAGTTCCAAAGACAATATCTTTATCTCCATCTCCATCAGCATCAAATATAACAGGTGATGCTGTGACACTTGACATGGGTATGTTCTGAAGGATGTTTCCAGCATAATCAATGATATATAGGGCATTTTCAGTTCCCACAGCGATTTCATCATAACTATCCCCATTTATATCATCAATTGCAGCAGTTGTCCTTATTCTGCTTCCAAGATTTATCCTCCAGTAAAGGGTGCCATCACCGTGTATTGCATACAGGTATCCATCATCAGAGCCAGTGATGACTTCATACTGACCGTCTTTATCCAGGTCGGAAAGAACAGGTGAGGCATAAATTGAATCTCCGGTGGCATAAGACCAGGAAAGATTAGAGAGGAAGGATGTTCCCCTTCTCTCCACTGCATAGATGCTTCCATTCACAGAGGTAATCACAACATTTGTTATCCCATTACCATCCACATCTCCAACAGCAGGGGAAGAAAGTACCGGTGCGGATGTATTTGTATAGAACCACTTTGAGTTTCCATCACTTCCTTTAAGCACCCTGACTGTGTTTGTCTGCCCTGTTATAACAATTTCAAAAGGCATATCACCGTCCATATTTGTAATTACAGGGGATGATGCAGTAGAGTTTTTGTAGTATTTCTGCCAGATAAGGTTACAATTGTTGTCAAGGAAGTAAACAGAGTCACCTGCTTCAAAGACAATTTCAAGTGTATCATCGGCGTCAAAATCCCCTATTGCGGGAGTTCCATATATTGCTGCATTGATTGGTCCGTATGAACTGAGTGTTGTGCCATTTGAACCATCAATTATGTAGAGATAACCTGATGAGGTAGCTATAACCACATCAGATATGCCATTGTAGTCCATATCCCCTATGGCTGAGGCAGTAGGAACTCCATTCACAGATGTGCTCCATTTGATACTCCCATAATGATGCTGGTAACTCAGTCCAGAAGAACCCACCCTATCAATATAACCGTGGAAAGTAGACCAGTGTATGGGTGGTTTTGATTGAAGAACATTAACCTGCACTGTTTGATAACTTAAAAGATTTTTAGGAAGCTCATAAGAAGGGTCATAGCTTCCCCATGTAAAAACCTCTGTAAACACAGTGTCAATTGTGCCGTTCCCAATACCACCATTTTGAACCTTAATATAAAGAGTGTCATTCGAAATGTACGGGTCAATCAATGTGAAAGCATCTGTCATGTCCAGAACAATGGGATTCGATGGAAAATCATGCAAAGCCTTGTCACCTATTGACCAGTCAAAGTAGGTTTTTGTCCATTTATTTGAGATATTCCCGACAAGGAATGTGAGATACTCTCTTTTATTATATGTTACATGCACATGGATTTTCACTTTTGGTTCATAATTAATTCTGTCGTCCTGGTAGTATGCATATCCCTGACACATGTTTCCGTCTTTTATAGCAGCATAGGACATCCAGAAGTATCCATTATCTCCCCAGTAAGTTCCCCAGGAGTTAACTATCTTGAAGGCACCAGGACCGTCATTTGTTGGTTTTGAATCATCAAAGCCCACAACACATACAGCATGTCCACCTTCGTTACTCCCAGTTTTATCACCAGTATCATAAACATAATCACTGCCAAAATTATTATTCCAGAAGGGAGTCCATACATATATTCCTATAACTGCGTTGTATCCATTTTGCAGGAGGGTTTTTAGCTGGGCTATACCTGTATCATTACTTATATTGATGGTATGTGTTGTTGACCCTCTGTATGGAATAGCACTTGAAAAGGCCTCCTCAGTTGGCCATGTTACATAATCATTGTCATCATAAGGTGAATAAATGAGGGTTGCACATCCAAGGTCGGATAGTAGTTTAAAACCATCTGAGATTTTGGCACCGCCATCGCTTCCACCATTGATTAAATTGTACATAAAAGCAGGACTGAACTGATAATTGGATAGACTTACATCCCACCCATGTTCTACCCATTCCTGATAGGTCTTGTAATAATAAGCAGTTGCCCATGCCACACAGGAACCTTGATTTCCCTGATTTCCCACAGGTGGCATATCTGGAGAGTGGTCAACAGATGCCTTTGTAGGTGCAGGAACAATATCTGAAGGCTTTATCCATTCAATCTGTGTGGGATCCTCAGGCAGGCAACCCAGCCTGTGT
>JAGGTX010000161.1 GCA_021163525.1 Caldifarciminota bacterium | reverse complement strand
TTGTTTACCAGAAAGATTATTGGTGATACTGCTCATATAGTGATTGTCACAGACAGGTCTCATGTTCCAAGGACAAGGTATCTTGCAAGAAGGGTATTCCCCTGTTCAAGGATTGAGGTGATAGGTGTTCCTGTAACAGGTGGGTTTTTAATGAAGAGGTTTTTTTATGAGTTCTCAAGATGGGTGAGGCATGTGTTCCAGTGATTTTTATTCCTTTTTTGAGCATACAGCAGACATTGGAGTTGAGGTGAAGGGTAAAACACTTGAAGAGGCCATTGAGAGGGTTCTGCTTGCATTCTATGACCTGAATGTATCCCTTGATAATGTTGAGGAAAGAATGGAGAGGGTGATTAAAGGAGAAGGGGAGACCTTGCAGGATTCACTGGTCTATCTCCTTGAGGAGGCACTTTTTCTTTTTGACACAGAAGGGTTTATTGGTAAGCATGTGGATGTAAAGGTTGAAGAAAACATCATTAAAGCAACCGTTAGAGGTGAACCATTCAATCCACAGAGGCATGAACCCAGATTTGAGATTAAGGCAATCACCTATCATCAGATGGTTATTAAGGAAACGGATGAAGGTTTCCTTATAAGGGTTGTGTTTGATGTGTAGAATTTTCCCTTGAAAATTTGCAGGATTTTATCATAATCACCCTATGAGATTTGTTGTTGCAATAGATGGGACATCCGCATCTGGTAAGAGCACAACAGCCAGAAATGTTGCACAGCGTCTGGGCTGGTTTTTCCTTGATACCGGTGCAATGTATCGTGCTGTTGCATATGAGGTATTGAGAAGGGGTGTTGACCCGAATGACTTTGAAAGGGTTGCTGAGGTTGCTAAGGAGATTGATATTGATGTGAAACCAGGTCCAGATGGTCAGATTACATATGTGAATGGTGAGGATGTCTCAGCCTATTTAAGAACCCCTGAGGTGGATAAGGCAGTAACCCCTGTATCCCAGAATCCTGAAGTGAGGAAGAAACTGGTTGCCATCCAGAGGATGGTTGGAAAGAACAGGGAACTTGTGTGTGAGGGCAGGGATATGACCACGGTTGTTTTCCCTGATGCAGAATTGAAAATATATATGGATGCTGACATAAATGTTCGTGCAGAGAGGAGAAAAAAAGACCTTGAGAAAAAGGGCATCCACATGCCCCTTGAAGAGATTAAGAAGGACCTTATGAGAAGGGACCTTGCTGACTCAAACAGGGATATTTCACCCCTTAAGAAGGCGGATGATGCAATTTTGCTTGACACCACCAACCTTACCATAGAGGATGAGGTGAATTTTGTGCTTGAAAGGATAAAGAAGAGGTTGAAGAAATGACAGAGGCACTTTATGTATTTGGTAAGGCAGTGATTAAGCATACATTCAGGAATCTTTTTGATATGAAGTGGTATGGTGTAGAAAATGTTCCACTTAAAGGCCCTGTTATTATTGCACCCAACCACAGGTCAAATTACGATCCCCCGCTTGTTGGGTCTATTGTCCCCAGAAATGATGTGTTTTATTTTGCAAAGAGGCCACTTTTTGTGAATCCCATTGCTGCAAAGTTCCTTTCAAGGTTCCATGCATTCCCTGTTGATACAGAGGGGATAGATGTGGGCGCAATAAGGATTTCACTGCAGATTTTGAGAGAAGGTAAGGTGCTTGTTCTTTTCCCCGAGGGAACGAGGTCAAAAACAGGGGAGTTTCTACCTGCAAAACCAGGGGTTGGATACCTTTCCCTTAAAACAGGCGCACCTGTTGTTCCCACACTTATATGGGGAACACATGAACCCATGCAACTGCACTTCAGGAGGGCTGCTCCACTTTACATAAAGTTTTCAAAACCTGTTTATCCCCCGGATATCCAGGCAAACACGGAAAATGCACTTAAATTTTCAGAACAAATACTTGATATAATCAAAGGGATGGCACCATGGAAGTGATACTTGCAGAGAAGGCTGGATTCTGCTTTGGTGTGATGAGGGCACTTGACATCATAAGCAAGGTAAGGAAATCCACCAACCTTCCCATTTATACACTTGGACCAATCATACATAATCCCCAGGTGGTTGAAAAATTGAAAAAAGATGGTATAATACCCATTGAAAGCCTTGACGAAGTTGAGGGGAAGGGATACCTTGTTATCCGTTCCCATGGTGTCCCACCAGAGGTGATTGAGGAGGCAGAAAGGAGAGGTTTTAAACTTATAGACGCCACCTGCCCCTATGTGAAGAGGGTGCAGGAGTATGCAAAAATGCTTGTGAATGAAGGATACAGGGTGGTGATTGTGGGTGAGGAGAACCATCCTGAAGTGAAGGGTATATTGGGTCACACAGGAGATAGAGCCGAGATTTACAGTAGTGATATGGATGTGAAACCGAGGGAGAAGATCGGTGTTGTTGCCCAGACCACACAGTCCTTCACAAACCTGAAGGAGGCGATTGACCATCTCCTTGAGAGGGCTGGTGAACTCAGGGTTTTCAACACCATCTGTAGTGCCACCCATGAAAGGCAGGAGGCAGCAAAGGAACTTGCGCAGAAGGTGGATGTGATGATAGTGATTGGAGGAAAAAACAGCGCCAACACAACCAGACTGGCCAGAATCTCCAGAACCATATGTCCACGCACATACCACATTGAGACCGCTGAGGAGATTCAGCCTGAATGGTTTGAGGCGGCAAACAGGGTTGGTATCACAGCAGGGGCATCAACCCCTGACTGGATAATTGATGCCGTGTACCAAAAAGTTATTGGTTTACAGGAGGTAAGATGAAGGAAGATGCAGGACCAGTGGTTGAACCCATGGATGATGGGGAATTGGAGAAACTCCTTGCTGAGTATATTGAGAAGGAGGAGCCGAAAGTTGGGCTTGTAAAGGGAAAGATTGTAAAGATCACTGACAAAGAGGTCGTTGTCAATGTGGGTTTGAAGTCCGAGGGGATTCTAGCCCTATCAGAGTTCAATGAGGATGAGGAGATTAAAGTAGGAGATGAAATTGATGTATATCTGGAGGACCTGGAGGGTGATGAGGGCCTTGCCCAGATATCAAAGAAGAAAGCAGACTTCCTCAAGGTATGGGACGACATAAAGGAGTGTTATTCTGAAAACAGGAATATTGAGGGCAAGGTATTGAGAAGGGTGAAGGGCGGATTGATGGTGAATATCTTTGGTGTGGAGGCCTTTCTTCCGGGTTCCCAGATTGATGTCAAACCTGTAAACAGCATTGATGATTTTGTGGGAAAGGTTATACCTGTGAGGGTGATAAAACTAAACTGGAAGAGAAAGAATATAGTGGTGTCCAGAAGGGTGATACTTGAAGAGGAGAAGGAAGAGGAGAAGAAGAAATTCTTTGAATCCGTGAAAGAGGGAGATGTTCTTGAGGGTGTTGTTAAGAACATCACCGAGTTTGGAGCCTTCATTGACCTTGGCGGGATTGATGGGCTTCTCCATGTCACTGATATGTCATGGGGAAGGATAGCCCATCCCTCAGAAATCCTTGCGATGGGCGACAAAATCAAGGTTAAGGTTATCAGGGTTGACAGGGAACACGAGAGGGTATCCTTAGGGCTTAAACAACTTGAGCCAAACCCATGGGAAGGAATAGAGGAGAGATATACCATAGGAAAGAGGGTTAAAGGAAGGGTTGTTTCCCTCACTGATTATGGTGCATTCATTGAACTTGAGAAGGGCATAGAAGGTCTTATACATGTTTCAGAGATGTCCTGGACACAGCATATACAGCATCCATCAGAACTCATGAAGATAGGTGATATAGTTGAGGCAATAGTTCTTGAGGTGAACAAGGAAGAGCAGAGGATCTCACTCGGTCTTAGGCAGGCAATTCCCGACCCATGGAAGGATGTGGAGAAGAAGTATCCTGCTGGCTCAAAGGTTGAGGGAAAGATAACAAACATAACAAGCTTTGGTGTGTTTGTTGAGCTTGAAGAGGGGGTTGAAGGATTACTCCATGTTTCAGATATCTCATGGACAAGGAGGATTGGACACCCAAGGGAGGTATTCAAGAAGGGCCAGAGGATAGAGTGTAAGGTTCTATCAGTTGATATGGAAAAGAGAAGAATAGCACTCGGTCTAAAACAACTTGAACCAGACCCACTGAAAATCTTCTCAAGGAGGCATCCAGTTGGTTCCAACATCAGGGCAAAGGTTGCAGAACTCCTTCCAAGAGGCATACTTGTGGAACTTGAAAGGGGGCTTAAAGGCTTTGTTCCATTCTCCCATCTTGAAAGAAGGGGGATGAAGGTTCCCGCTGAAAAGTACTCTGAAGGAGAAGAACTAAATCTCAAGGTGATAGAGATAAATCAGAAGGGCAGGAACATTGTTCTTTCTGAAACCAGATACTACGAGGAACAGAGGGCCAAGGAAGAAAAGGCAGAGAAGGAGGAGCTGAAGGAACCTGAAAAAGAGTCAAAAGGGGTGGAGAAGAAGGCTGAGCAAGAAAAGAAAGAAGAAAAGAAAGGGTAATGGATATTCCTTTCATCTCTGTTGATATGATTCTTTTAGAAGGGGAAGTTGTATGGCTTCCCCTTCAATTTTTGTTGAGGATGGTATGATATTTTTTATGCTATCAATTGTTGTGAATATTAATCTATCTCCAGTTGTTCAGGCAAAGGATGGGCGTATTTTCATAAAGGGAGAGGAGCTGTTCAGTCACACACTGGTAGGTTACCCTGATATTCCTGTAAAGAGTGTTGTTATTCCCGTGGATGGATATGTGAAAGAGGTGGATTTTAAGATTCTCCATGTTGATACACTTGAAATCGTAAAATCCAGTCCTCCATTTCTTGATTTTCCACAGGTGCTTTCATTGCCAGTTCTCAGGCATGCTGAACCTGTTAAAACATCCCGGTTCCCTGAAACTATTGTTGAATTTAAGGGCATAGGTCATGGTAGTGGTAAGAGTTATATACAGTTTGTTGTTTATTCTGGTGAATTCAGGCATGGAATGCTCACACTTTTCAGGGGGATTTCCCTGGAAGTCAATTATGTGCACCGGATACCTCCAGGTAACCGTAAAAATGCCGCCCTTGATTATGCCATTATAACCTCTCCTGATTTTGCCGGGTTCTTTGAACCCCTGAAAGAATGGAAGAACCAGAAGGGAATAAAAACTGAGATATTCACAACGGACAGTATCTATTCAAACTATTCAGGAAGGGATAACCAGGAGAAGATAAGGAATTTTATAAAATATATTCATG
>JAGGTX010000243.1 GCA_021163525.1 Caldifarciminota bacterium | reverse complement strand
CTATGTATCCAACACTTATCCTCCAGTCTGCATACCTCATCACAAAGAGAAAAATAGCACCTATAAGGAGAAGGAGTGCTGATGTCTCACCAATACATCCTCCAACATTCCCTATAAACAGGTTTTTGAGCATTTCAGGTGAATTTATCCTTGAGAGAACAGCAGGGTCTGTGGCATGGAGTTTAAGGAGATTGAGCGGTGTTGCAGAAGTAATGCCATCTATCCCGCTTATTGAACCATGAAGGGGTGCACTCCATCTACCAGTCATTATCTGTGGCCATGATGCCATAACAAATGCCCTTCCAGCAAGTGCTGGATTGAATATGTTGTATCCAAGACCACCAAAGAACTGCTTTGCCACGAGAATGGCAAAGAAAGAACCAACAACAGGCAGCCACCATGGTGAGTTAACAGGTATGTTAAATGCAAGAAGGATACCTGTGATTATTGCACTTCCATCAAGGGCAGTTATTTTTCTCCTTGTTATCTTCTGGAACAGATATTCAGTGACCACAGCAGTTACAACAGAGAGGAATGTAAGATACGCAGCCCTCCAGCCAAAGAAATAGATAGAACCTATGAATGCTGGCATGAGGGCAATCACAACTCCATACATGATTTTCTTCACATTCCAGTCTTTCCTTATATGGGGAGACGCGGATATATACATTATTTCTTCCTCCTTTTCAGAACTTCCCTTTTACCCATTTTGAAGGTGTGAACCAGTGGTCTCTTTGAAGGACATACATATGCGCAACACCCACATTCAATACAGAACATCAGCCCCATCTCCTCAGCCATCTCATACTTTCCTGCATTTACAAGTTTCCCAATCATATTTGGTATCAGCCCCATTGGACACACATCCACACATGAAGAACATCTGATACATGGATAGACATCCTCTATGTGAACCTCATTTTTCAACTGGATGAGTATTCCGCTTGTCCCTTTAATAACAGGAACCGCATCCGTTATCTGGGCAAGCCCCATCATTGGACCACCAAAGATAATCTTCCCGACCTCTCCCTTCACACCACCAGCCTGTTCAATTAGATGGGATGCGGGTGTTCCTATGGGAACAAGAAAATTACCCGGTTTGTTCACCCCACCTGTGATTGTAACAACCCTCTCGTAAAGGGGTTTGCCAAATCTCAATGCCTCGTATATTGCGATGGCAGTCCCGACATTCTGGACATAGCAACCTACATCAAAGGGAAGTCCCCCAGCAGGGACCTTCCTTCCTGTTATCGCATATATCAAGTGTTTTTCAGAACCCTGCGGATACCTTGCTGGAAGGGAAACAACCTCAATCCCGGTTCCATCAGTTTTCTCTCTTAAAATCTGAATTGCATCAGGCTTATTATCCTCAATCCCTATAACAACCCTCTTCGGATTCAAAATTCTTCTTATGATTTCAGTCCCTTTGATGATGTCGTCGGGTCTTTCAATCATCAGGCGATAGTCAGAAGTAAGATAGGGTTCACATTCTGCACCATTGATAATCACAGTGTCAATGGGCTTGTCAGGTGGTGGAGAGAGTTTCACATGGGTAGGAAATGCAGCACCACCAAGCCCCACAATTCCTGCCATCTTTATTGCCTCAATCATCTCTTCCTTCTTCATATTGGAATAGTCCCTTTCCTCACCAATCCCCTCTTCAATCTCATCGCCTTCAACCTTGATCTTTATTGCATCCATCTTCTTTCCAAGGGGATGGTAGTAAGGAACTATTCCCATCACTGTTCCAGATACAGGTGAATGAACAGGAACAGATACGAACCCAACAGGTTCCGAAAGCCTTGTTCCTTTTTTGACCTGTGCCTTCTTCTCCACTATGGGTTTTGAGGGTGCACCTGTATGCTGTGAAAGGGGAACATAAACAAACTCTGGTGGTGGCACAGGCATAATCTGGGATGATTTTGAGAGTTCCTTATGGTCATGCGGATGAATACCGCCTTTAAATTTTAATAACTTCAAATTTCACCTCCAGTTAGATAGGTTTTCACTGCGTTCCTGCTCCCTATGTAACCGAGCAACATTCCAAACAGGACAATTCCCGCAAGTATGTAGTTCTGGGGGAAATAATAGGAGACAAACCTTGAAGAAAGAATGTATAGCCCATAAAGTGTTCCGGAAGCAATAATGCCTCCTGTCATCCCCTGTATGATACCCTCAAGTATAAAGGGAGCCCTTATCATCCTGTCAGTGGCACCAACAAGCCTCATGATCTCTATGGATTCCTTCCTTGAAATAACGGTAAGCCTGATGGTGTTGGATGTAACATATATTGACGCAATACTGATTATGAGCCCAATAAGGATGTCAAAGAGGAATAGAATCTTCACAAGTTTATCAAGCCTTGGCACCCACTCCTTGCCATACTTAACATCCTCCACCTCTTTGAACATCCCTATCTTCCTGGCAATCTCGGATATATCCCTTGCATTGTTGTATCCCTCCTGAACCTTTATTCTGAACGATGGAGGGAGTGGATTTGTTTCAAGTGCTTCAAGAAGGTCTGGAACATCCTTCAATTCCTCCTGAATCTCCTTCAGTGCCTGCTCCTTTGAAATAAACTCAACACCCTTAACACCAACTATCTTTTCTATCTTCCCCTTCAGTCCCCTCACTGCTGTTGAATCTATGTCATCAACAAGAAAGGCATCTATCTCCACCTTACTCTGGGCAATCTTGATAACCCCAAAAAGATTAAAGGTAACAATAAGGAATACACCAAGGAGGAGGAGGGAAAAGAACATGACACCTATGGAAATCATGCTTGCTGTCCCGTTCCTCTTAAGCCCTATCAATGCCTCTCTAAGGACGAACACCCGTATCCTCCACTATCCTTCCCTCTTCTATCTTAATAACCCTTCTGGGGAAGTACTTTATCAGGTCAACCTGGTGGGTCGCCATAACAACCGCTGTTCCTCTTGTATTAATCTCCTTCAAAAGTTCAAGTATCTCCTTTGAGCCCTCAGGGTCAATATTCCCTGTTGGCTCATCAGCAAGAAGGATAAATGGCTCCCTCACAAGCGCCCTTGCTATGGATACCTTCTG
>JAGGTX010000197.1 GCA_021163525.1 Caldifarciminota bacterium | reverse complement strand
TTATAGATGAAATTCACAGGATTGGGAAACAGGTTGAGGAATATCTCTACCAGGCAATGGAGGATTTTGCCATAGATATTGTGATAGATACTGGTCCACACGCAAGAAGCATAAAACTGAACCTTCAACCATTCACGTTGATTGGAGCAACAACACGCTCTGGATTGCTCACCTCTGCTCTCAGGTCACGGTTCGGATACACACCAAGACTTGACTACTATTCACCCCAGCACCTATCCGGGATAGTTAAGAGGTCTGCTGGTATCCTTGGCATTGATATTGACACAGATGGGGCAATGGAGATTGCAAGGAGGTCAAGGGGAACACCAAGGATTGCAAACAGGCTACTGAAGAGGGTGAGAGATTTTGCAGAGGTGAAGGGCAAAGGGAGAATAGACAAAGATATAGTCCTTTTCAGCCTTGAAAAACTTGAGGTTGATGAAGAGGGGCTTGACTCTATGGACAAAAATATCCTCCAGACAATCATTGAGAAATTCAAGGGTGGACCTGTTGGACTCAACACAATTGCCACTGCTGTTGGAGAGGACCCTGGAACAATTGAAGATGTTTACGAACCTTACCTTATAATGCGTGGTTTCCTGAAGAGGACATCAAGGGGAAGGATGGCAACAGAACTTGCATATAAACACCTTGGTTACAGAATAAGCACAGAGAAAAGAGGCCTATTTGACTGAAAAGGAGGGGATATGGAGATAAAAAAGAGAAAACTCACACCTATGGAGATTGAAAATATGGGCATAGAATCATGGCCCATCTGGGAGAAGGAAAAGTCTGTTTTTGACTGGTACTACGACACAGCAGAACAGTGTTACATCATCCAGGGAAAGGTGATTGTACACTATGGTGATGGCAAGAGCATAGAGATTGAGAAGGGTGACTTTGTTGAATTTCCTGCCGGGCTTAAATGCAGGTGGGAGATTGTTGAAAACCTGAAAAAACACTATAACTTTCCCTGAGTATGGGAAGGATTCTTGGTATTGATTATGGTGAAAAAAGGGTTGGTATTGCCATAACCAATCCCCTTAATATACCCATGCCTCTTGAAACCGTTAGCAGTAATAGAATAATGCACAGGATTGAAGAGCTTTTAAAGGAGTACGAGATTGATTTGATTGTGGTTGGAAATCCCATGGAGGGGAAGAGAAGGGAGATGGTGGAAAGGTTTATTGAAAAACTGAAGAGCAATGTGAAGGTTAAGGTGGTTGAATGGGATGAATCATTCACATCCAGAAAGGCAGAAGAGGTCATGAGAAAGATGAAGAAAAAACCATCAAAGGATAGGGGGGCAGTTGACAGGATTGCGGCTTCCATCATCCTTGAAGAGTATCTTTCGTCTAATTAGCCCTGTACTTGCAACCGGGCTTATTATATTTTTAATCCTGTACTTCAGGCCCTCTGAAAAATCCTTTTACTTTCACGTAAAAAAGGGAGAGAGTCTCTATTCAGTTGCAGAAAGGCTGAAAAAACTTGGTGTTATTAAAGATGTCAGGGGATTTGTCGTTCTTTCAAAGGTTCTGGGAAAGGAGAAGAAGATTAAACCTGGATGGTACTACCTCAATACAGGGATGGAGCCTGTAAAAATTCTTAATAAACTTGGGAGGGGTGAAAGGGTTCGGGTCAAGGTTACCATTCCTGAAGGACTCACAATTGAACAGACAGCATCCATACTCCAGGAGAGGGCAAAGATCGACTCAAGCATCTTTGTCAGCCTGTGCTATGACTCCTCTTTAATAAAAAAATTTGGGATAGAGGGTAATTCCATAGAGGGATACCTTTTCCCCACAACGTATTACATTCCCCTTGGTGAAGAACCTGCCATTGTGATAAGGGATATGGTGAAGACCTTTTTCAAAAAAATAACACCATATATCCCTGACATTCAGAGCAGAGGGAGAACACTGAGGGAGATTGTGATTATTGCCTCCATGATTGAGAAGGAGGCATTGCTTGACAGGGAAAAACCTATCATAGCAAGTGTTATTTACAACAGACTTAAAGAGGGCATGAGGCTACAGATTGATGCAACTGTCCAGTATGCACTTGGAGAACATCAGGAGAGGGTTCTTTTCTCTCATCTCAAGGTGAATTCTCCCTACAACACATACAGGATTAAAGGGCTTCCTCCAGGACCCATCTGCAGTCCAGGAATGAAGTCCCTTGAAGCAGCAATCTATCCTGCAAAGACAGATTACTTCTACTACGTGGCAAAGGGGGACGGTTCACATATCTTTTCAAAAACCTTTGCCCAGCACATGAGGGCAAAACGCATGGTAAGAAGAAAAGGAGGATAAAATGAGGATAGGGATTGGTAGTGACCACAGGGGTTTTACATTGAAAGAGGTATTAAAAAACTTTCTGAAAAAAGAAGGACATCAGGTTGTTGACTTTGGAACAGACTCAACAAACTCTGTTGATTATCCTGATTATGCAATTCCTCTGGCTGAAGCTGTGGCAAGGGGTGAACTTGACAGGGGTATACTCATATGTAATACAGGCATTGGTATGAGCATAGCAGCAAACAAGGTGAAGGGTGTTTATGCAGCACTTGTTTATCACATTGACCTTGCCAGTTATTCCCGCCTCCATAACAATTCAAATGTTCTCTGCATGGGCGCAGAGTACACTCCACCTAAAAAGGCAGAAGAGATTGTGAAAATATGGCT
>JAGGTX010000242.1 GCA_021163525.1 Caldifarciminota bacterium | reverse complement strand
GAAATAAATCCAGTATAGACAGGTGAAAGCCACTCAGGTGCATCAGGAAGTTTCAGCAGTTTCAATGTTGCATCACTTATATTTATAATAGTATCATTTGTGAGCATACCTGCAAAAACAGGGTTTCCTGCCTTTTCCACGGATAAAATCAGGTATCTGTCAAATGAGAGGTATGAAAGCACTGAATCAACCAGATAATCCTTTTTTAGTGTTGATAAAAGGAAGGTTCTATAAATGTTTCTCATGATGCCCGGCAATGTATCAGGCTCTGTAAATAGAAAGTCAACACCTATAACAAGTGGTTTCTGTGAGGATATTGCATCAATCACCTTTGAAAAGTTGTATCTTGGCCAATCATAGAACCTGCCGAGTTCCTTTAAGGACTTTTCATCAACATCCACTATGACTATGTCAGGAATCCTTTTGTTTTCAACATTAAGATACATCCTTATGTCATAGAATTTTCTTTCAATAGGCCTGTACAAAACAGGAAATAGTTCCCCAAGGGGGAAAATTACAAAGAATACTGTAACAGATATTAAAAGAACCTTGAGCGTTTCCTTCATGATGGAATTATGCCAGATTCATCAGAAGGTGTCAAGTGGGAATTATTCTCAGGAAAGATAGATCCTTGGAAGCCTCTTTCCCATCCTTGATACAACCTCATAGGGAACTGTCTGTATGAGGCCTGCAATATCCCAGGCACTTATGTTCTCTCCAAGTATAAGAACCTCATCCCCCACCCTTGCCTCGGGCACACCTGTCAGGTCAATCATTGTTGCATCCATTGTTACATTGCCAATAATGGGTGTCTTCTTTCCATGGACGACCATGTATCCCCTGTTTGAAAGGTGCCTGTCATATCCATCCGCATATCCTATTGGAACAACGCCAACCCTGGTTGGCCTCTTTGCAATGAATGTCCTTGAATAACTCACGGAGTGGCCCGGTGGTATGGTCTTAATGAAGGAAATTTTACTTTTAACCCTCATCACTGGCCTGTAAGGCAGTTTCATACCTGGAATAGGGGGTATGCCATACAGCACAAGACCAAGCCTGTGGAGATTGAAGTTTTTCAGTTTTTCTGAATGATTCAGGAATGCAGCACTGTTTGCAACAGACCTGTATTTTAATTTTATACCTATTGATTCTGCAATATTCAGGAGATTATTGAAAAGACATAACTGCTTCTCTGTGAATTCAGGGTCTGTGTCTGCTGAAGGTAGATGGCTCATTGCACCTATCACGATTATATTATCAAGCCCCCTTGCTGTTTTCAGAAAGTAAATGAACTCCTCCGGTAAAACCCCATACCTTCCCATCCCGGTATCAACCATCACCACAATAGGTATCTTCTTCTTCTGCCTCTCACCCTCCCTCTGGAGGGCAAAAAGGAAGCCCCTTGAGCAGACTGTTGGTATAAGGTCAAAACGCACTATCTCCTCAACCCTCTCCTCAAGTTCCTGAGACAGTATCTGGATTAGTGATGTGATCCCAGCATTCCTCAGCTCGATTCCCTCCTCAACAATGCCGACACCAAGCCAATCTGCACCCGCGGATATTGCCCTTATAGAGATTGCAACTGCACCATGGCCATAGGCATCAGCCTTCACAACAGCCATAAGGTGCTTTTTATCACCTATTGTGGATCTTGCCTTTCTTACATTCTCCTCAAAATCTGAAAGGTTTATTTCCACCCGTGATGGTCTCATAATGGGATTATAACAATTTGTCCCTTGACATCAATACCATAAGTGAATAAAATCTGATATGAGAACTTTTTATATAGCGGTTCTCCTGATACTTGCATTCTTATCCGGATGTGAATCTCAGGAGGGGCTGTTTATTCATGCAGTCTTTGAATACTGTGATGGGAAAGGATACTTTTTTGGATATTTTCTTGATGACTGGGGAAGAGACATCACGGATGGTGTCCAGATAACAATAAACGACTCAAGGAGTTTTACACCGGTGGATACATCAAGATACTATTTAAGTGAAGTTTATCCCGGGGCCCAGTTCAGGGTGAAATTCAAAAGTCCTGATTATCCAGATGTGGAGACAACCGTTAAAATACCGGAAGGGTTCTCCCTTATAAAGTTTGACGGTGTTATAAATTCTGGTGAAAAGGATACGATTATCTGGGAAACATCAGGAGAACTTCCCCAATACTGGGAGATATTTATTCAAAACAGGGAGAGTGGATTCACATGGTACAGATATTATGATTCTGAAGATACTATGGCAATAATAGAGGATAATATATTCAATTTCTCTGGAACATATCAGATTATAATTGAGGCATTGAACTTTTCTGACATTGATAAGGCATCTTCCCGGTCAACAATTGTGGGTGTCTATTCAATAGTGCGGAATTACACTGTTAATCGCTGAGGAATTTCTCTATGGCTTTGAGAAGTTTTTGAATCGTGTATGGCTTTGGAAGGCAAGCCTTAAACCCGTATTTTGTGTATTCCGAAAGAACGATATCTTCAGAATAACCACTTGATACAATCAGGTTTGCTTCAGGATGCATCTTGAGCATCATTCTTGCCGCCTCAACACCACCCATTCCTCCTGGAACAGTCAGGTCAAGTATAACTGCATTGTATGGAGAACCAGACCCAAGTGCCTCACTGTACTTTTTAACTGCCTCCTCGCCTTCTGATGCTACATCAACAGTGATACCTTTCTTTTCAAGACCCCTCTTTACAAGTTCCCGCACAAGTTCCTCGTCATCCATAACAAGAATCCTTCCCCTTACCATGCTTTGAGGGTTAGTTTCTTTTTTGATTTCAATGGAATTTGCCTCCTCAAGGGGCAGATACACATGAACTGCTGTTCCTTTCCCTTCTTCAGATTCTACTTCAATATGCCCATTGTGATTCTTCACAATCCTGTAACAAACAGAAAGACCAAGCCCTGAACTCTTCTCTCTGGTTGTGAAGAATGGGTCAAATATTCTCCCGAGATGTTCTTCAGGTATTCCCTTTCCATTGTCCAATATGGATATTTTTATATACCTTCCAGGCGTCAAAGGTAATGGATAGTTTTCATTCACATCCACCACAGCCGCATATATCCTCACGACCCCACCCTCTGGCATTGCCTGTGATGCATTGAGGACAAGATTCTGTATAACCTGACTGATCTGGACAGGGTCAATCCTCAATATGGGTAGATTCTTCTGGAAGTGGAATTCACATCGGGACTTAGAACCCCTTAAAGAAAATTCTGCTGACTCCTTAATGATTTCCTCAATGGATGCTGCCTCCTTCACAGGGGTGCCACTCCTGGTGAAGTTCATAAGTTGTGCAGTCAACCCCCTTGCCTTTCCGCATGCCACAAGTGCCTCATCAATGATTTCAATTATTTCTTCATTTTTTGCGTGTTTCATTTCCATTTTGAGTAAGGAGAGATTTCCCATGATGCCTGTAAGAAAGTTATTGAAGTCATGTGCAATACCACCTGCAAGTATGGTAAGGGATCTCAACTTCTCCTGTTTTAGCAGGTTGTTCTGCATTGCTTCAAAATCTGTAATGTCCTTTATTGTCCCCATCATAGCAAGTTTTCCCTCGTGCTTTATAATCTTTCCATTGAAAAGCACTGTCAGGGCACTACCATCCTTTCTAAGTATCCTTGACTTCAGTGCATTCAATGAACCCTGTTTTTTCAGTTTCTTTTCCCCATTGATTACCCTGTGAACCTCATCAGGATGAATCAGTTTGAAGGGATTTATACTGAGAAGTTCCTCAAGGGTATAACCTGTAATATCCATCATCCTCTCATTCACAAAGAGAAATTTCTTTCCATCCGTGATAAAAATCCCATCGTTGCTCTCCTGCACAAGTGTCCTGTATCGCTCCTCACTCTCCAAAAGCATGGCCTCCTCTTTACTGGAGAATAGCGCAAATAAGAAGAAGAAAAGGACGAATGGAAGGAGGATCATTATGTATTCTGAGAACTTAAGGAGTTCATACCCATAACCAAACAGTGTAAGGCATTGACTGAACGGGAGAAATCCAAGTAAAAGGATGACTGCAATACCAGGAAACCTGATGTTTTTTAGATATGGCCTGTTCCAGTGTTTAATTATGATTATAATTACTCCAATTATGAATCCAAGTCCAATGAAACAGATCGCGCTAATTGGAATCATAATCTTTCCTCTTCTCTATGAATGGTTGATATGAACCATGTTCCCATAAAAACAGCGCCCACCATAAAAAGCACAATGTCAAAATAATTGGTGTATGGATTCCCTGTGAGGAGAAGGACGAAATCAGTGATCCATGCAATGAGTGAAAATCCAAGACTACATAAAAGCAACCGGTAACCCTGTATCATAAGCATAATCTTCCACTTTTTTATAATATATATGATAAGTAAAAGTATCAGTAGAATCCTGAAATAGAGGTTCAATTTCTCCGCTGTAAAGGCATTCAGAATCCTTGGGCCCTCTGAACCTGAAAAATATTTATCAATCAATTTGTAATAAATGGATTCTCTATCCTCCTTCAAGCGTCTCAGGTCTTCATCTATAGCCTTTATTATTTCCTTTCTTCTGAAGTTCTTTGAAAAGGCAAACTTTACAGGTGTTAGATTGAAGACGATTGATGTCCTTGCAACCCTGTATTTACTCTCCATTAACTGGCCAAAGATTCTGTTAACAACACCTGCATCCGCATTACCATTTGAAACTGCATCAAACACCTCCATATAGTTGCAACACTCAACATAATCACAATGGATACCAAGTTGTTCAAGGGTATTTTTTATGTAAATTCCATGAATGCTTTTGCTCCATATTGCAACTTTCTTTCCTTTAAGGTCATAGAATGATTGTATATCCTCTCCGGGCCTTGTGTATATCAATGCCCAGTTATAAAACACGGGTTCCCTGTTGAATATAAAGATGGACTCCCTCTGGATTGATGGGGCAATGTCGGGTAGAATATCAATATCCCCATTTTTAAGTGCTTCAAGGCAGGAATCAAAGGACATATGCACATACTCAATCCTCCATCCCCTATTCCTTGCAATGTAGTCCATTAATTCAGGCCAGAACCCTGTAACTTTTTCATCCTCTGTGAATAAGAACTTTGGGGGATTATCATACACACCAACCCTCAGATGCCCTCCATCACTTCCTCTGAGGAAGGGGGCAATTGTAAGGATGCCCAAAATCAGTAGAAATACAGGATTCATTCCCTTGAAAATTGAACTTCTTTCCATATTTTTATTATAATAAAAACCTTATGAAGTGTCAATGAACCAATAGTGATTTATCAAAACATATACTTGACATCAAAGAAATTATAGGTTAACTTTTATTTATGGAAATGACCGGTGAAAAAACCTTGAAGGAGATAGAACTCCATCTTCAGGAGATAATGAAATCTATTGAGGATATCTCCTCTTCTACAGAGGTAATATACAATACAAACCTGAAATTTTCCGGAGAGATTGAAGGGATAAACAAGAGCCTTGAAAACATGTTTGCAAAAATACAGTTGTTTGTAGAGGCTGCTGGAGCTATTGTTGACAGGGTTAGTAATAGCAGAATAACACTTGAAAACACAACCACCACCCTTGGGAAAATAGTCTCCCATTATAGATCCCTGCTCTCTTCATCCGAAAAGGCACTGAGGGGATTTGAAGAACTTGAGAGAATGGGAACAAAGATTCTTGAATTGCTTGAGAGGCTTGAGTCAATCAATAAAACGAGCCTTTCTACAGCAAGAAATGCGGAGATAAAGGCATATCATGCAGGTGAAGGAGGGAAAGGTTTTGAAGTCGTTGCAAGGGAACTGGGGGATTTCACAAAGAGATCAATCGTCCTTGTTGAAGATATTATGGAAACAATCAAAACCTTTAAAGAAGAATCAATACAGGTAAGGGAACACTTCAAGAAGTTTGAAGAACCCATTCAGAAACTTGAAGATGATGTGGCTGCTCTAAACGAAGGTATTGAATACATTAAAGAAAGTTTCAAAAAGATTGAAGAGTATTCAAAGTTCCTTGGTGATGAGGGCGAAAAACAGGATAGAATGAGGACAGAACTTCAGAGATTCACAGGTGAATTGTCCGCCCTTTCCAAAAACCTCCTTCTCAACAGTAGCAGGGCAAATTTTATAACAGGACAGAAGATTACAATGGGTGAGATTCTCTCCTTCCTGTTTGACCAGTTAAGAAACATCTATGACAATGAAAAATATGGGGGAATAGCCAGGAAGAAATTTGTTTCATATTTGAGCATACTTTCTTCTCTAATTGAGATTATAAATGCTGAATTGAGTTCAATTGATGTGAATAAAATGAGGCAAAACCTGAAGATGAAGGACATTGACGGATTGAAGGATATCATAGTCAGGCAGGAGGAGCTTGCAAAGGAGATTGCATCATACGCAGATGAGGCCATTGGTGCTACAAGGCAACTGGGTGAGACCCTTGAAAAGATGGGGGAAATGAATAAATCCCTATTGGAAAAAATTGAGGAGATTGATAAGAGCCTCCAGAGGGTAATAGAAGGCTTTAACAAACTCAAGAAACAGGGAAGGGATACAGTTTCTGCTACAGAGAATCTCAGAATCCTCTCCCTCTATGCAAAGCTTGAGGCAGTCAGGGCAGAGGATGAAAACCTTCTGGTGATTGTTGAACAGATGGCTGAGCTCTCATCCCAATTTAAATCTGCTTCAATGGAAATAGAAGAGTTTGTTAAAGGTATCAGGGAGAGCATATTCTCCACCAGCGAGGGCATATCTGAAATGGGTGCTTATGTTGGGAAGACTGGGAAAAACCTGCTTCAATCAGAGAATCTGCTCTCAGAGGCTGAAGAAGGTATATCATACATAACAAGTATATCAAATGAACTGCTTGACACAATAAAACAGCAAAAGGATATAAGCAATTTATTCCTTGAAAAAATAACAGAAGTTTCATCTGAAATGGAGAGCAACATAAGGATATATTCAGAACTTCAATCCGGGCTCAGAGAGGAAAAGGAAGATGTTGAGGCACTGACCACCCTTATACCTTCCAGGGAATTTTACATCCCTGAAAAAACATTCTCACTCTACCTGAATGCAGATGGGGACCCCGTTAATCTTGACCCTGCATATATAGGGGATGCAACCTCCAACTTTTTTGTGAATCAACTTTACAGGGGCTTATTTGAATTTGGTTTCTCTGCACGGGTTTATGCTACCATTCCAGAATTTGTAAAGATATCCGAAAATGGAAGGAGAATCAGCATAAGATTAAAGAAGGGGATAAAGGCACACAATGGTTCTGAAATAACTGCAGAGGATGTTGTATTCAGTTATAAGAGGGTGATGAACTCACCAAATTCAATCTTCTTTGAGGCCGTGGAAGATATTAAAGTTATTGATAACTTTACTTTTGAAATTGCAATGAAATATCCGTATATTCCACTGTTCTCAAACCTTGCAACGATTGCCGGTGCTATTCTACCACAGGATGCAGGGAACCTTGAGATTCATCCGGTTGGAATTGGCCCTTATAAATTTGTTGAATGGCAAAAGGGAAGGGAATTCAGACTGGAAAGGTTTTCTGAACATATAGGTGGCTCCGGATATGCTGATGAAATAGTGATGAAGATTATACCTGATAGTGATGAAGCTATTGAACGATTTAAGGCAGGGGAACTTGACATTGTCTCCCTTGGACTTTCTTCCATCCCAAAACTTGAAAAAGACCCCGAGTTAAAAAGGCATATGATAAAGGTTAACTGCCTTGACATCCAATATTTTGCATTCTGCTTTAACAAAATAGATGAAACCCCATTTAAAGATGTCAGGGTTAGAAGGGCAATGTCCCACATGGTTGATAGGGAAAAATACCTTGAAACACTTTACATGGGCCATGGCATCCCTGCCAGAGGGGTTTTCCCACCCGGGCTTGATACCTATAATCCATCACTCAGGGGATACGAGTATAATCCTGAAAGGGCAAGGGAGCTTTTAAGGGAGGCAGGGTATCCAGATGGCCTGCCTGATAAGTACTATCTGGATATAAGTGATTCTAAGGAGAATGTAAGAAGGGCACAGGTTCTTATTGACCAGTTCAAACAATTCGGTATAAAACTTGAAATAAGAACAAGACCATGGGGTGAATTTCTTGACTTTGTCCACAGAGGAGAAGCAATCATGTTCCTTCTTGGATGGAATACTGATAATGGTGACCCAGACAATTTCCTCTTTCCACTTTTCCACTCAAAAAGTATCGGTGAGGGTGGAAATTCTACCTATTATTCCAATCCTGAAATTGACAGGCTCATTGAACTTGGGATGCAGGAATTAAATCCCCAGAGAAGGATTGAGATATACAGGGAAGCAGAGAGAAAAATCCTTGAAGATGCACCAATGATTTTTCTGAGCCATAAGTATGACATCTATCTTGTTCAGGATGATATAATGGGTTTTAAGCCAAATCCAATATCCCATGGAACGCACTACGAACATGTCTACAAGGAGTTATAAATGGAGGTATTAACATTTTATCTGGAAGAAGAGCCCTATGGAATTGATGTAAGAAATATTGTTGAGATTGTGGAACAACTTGAGCCCGTGAGGGTTCCCCTATCCCCACCCTATGTTGAAGGTATAGCAAACTTGAGGGGAGAGATCGTGCCCATTGTGAATCTCAAAAAAAGGTTCGGGGCAAAAAAATCAGGAGGACAATCCATAGTGGTTATAATACTCCATAAAGGTGAGAAGCTCGGAATAATGATTGACAGGATTTCAGGGATACAGAATGTTCAGGAAACAGAACTGAAGAAGCCAACCAGACGATTGAAAAAACTCATCCCCCCTGAATTCCTTACAGGTGTCTTTTCAATTGGTAAGACCAGGTATCTCTTGCTCGACATTGATAAAATATTAGAAGAAAAAGGAGGATAAATGGGTGTAAGGGTTTTAATCGTTGATGATGCTATTTTTATGAGAAAGATGCTTGGAGACATACTCAGAAAAGAGGGATACGAAATTGTTGCAGAGGCCGAGAATGGTAAAGAGGCTGTTGAAATGTACAGGGAGTTAAAACCCGACCTCGTGACAATGGACATCATCATGCCTGACATGAGCGGGATTGATGCTGTGAAGGAGATTATCAAAATAGACCCTGATGCAAAGATAATTATGGTGAGCGCAATGGGACATCAGACCCTTGTTATTGAGGCAATACAGGCGGGTGCAAAGGACTATGTGGTGAAACCTTTTCAACCTTCAAGGGTGCTTGAAGCGGTTCAAAGGGTACTGAAACTTTAAAAGCAATGAAGGACAATCCTGTTGGCGAAGAGTACAAAAAACTGTTTGAAAGCGAGGTTATAGCCTACCTTAACAACCTTAACAATCTTGTGGTTGAACTTGAAAGGCATCCTGAAAGAAAGGATGTTATTGACGAAATCTTCAGAATCTTCCACACAATAAAAAGTATGGCAGGGACAATGGGCTATGAAAAGATGTCACAACTCTGCCACAGAATAGAGGACATGCTTTTCCCTGTGAGAAACGGTGAAGAAAGAGTATCCCAGAATCTCATTGATGAAATCCTCAGAGGTATAGATTTTATAGAAAATTTTATCTCTGGCGAGAAGAAGGCCTTTAATAAACTGAAAATAACATTGAAGAAGGACACCCCTCTTCCTGGAGCAAGATTCTTCACCATACTCAACAACTTGAAGTCAATTACTGATGTTGAACTTCTTGAACCAGGGATTGAGGAACTTACAGGTGAAGAGGATATCTTCCAGTTTGTAATTTCAGCTGGCGACGCTGAAAAAGTGCAGGAAGAACTCAATAAATATTCAGAGGTTGAAGGGGTTGAACTTCTTATAGGGGAGGAAAAGAAACAGGTTGTAAAGGATGAGGCAAAAAAACCAAGAGAGTTGAGGGTTGATATTGAGGACCTTGATGCCCTTCAGAACATACTTGCAGAACTTGTTATCACAAGGGAAAGGCTGAAGGAACTAATTAAAGAGAGAGGGGATGCTGATTTGAATTCCGCAATAGAATTCCACTCAAGGGCAATTTCAGACCTTCAAAACATTGTTATGAAGATAAGGATGGTTCCACTTTCAAACATATTTGATAGATTTCCCAGGTATGTAAGGGACCTGGCGAAAAACCTTGGTAAGAAAATTAACCTGAAAATAGCTGGGAGTGATATTGAACTTGACAGGTCACTCATTGAAAGTATTTCAGACCCATTGCATCACCTTGTAAGAAATGCAGTTGACCATGGAATTGAAGCCCCTGAAGAGAGGAAAAGGATGGGGAAAAACGAAGAAGGAACAATTGAGATCAAGGCATCAAGAGAGAAGGGTTTCATAAAGATTACAATCTCTGATGATGGGAGGGGCATAGATACTGATAGCATAAAAATTATGGCAATAAAGAAGGGATTGATAAAGGAGGAGCAGGCAGCACGGCTGAGTGAAAGGGAACTCATATCCTTCCTGTTTCTTCCCGGGTTTAGCACAAGGGAAGAGGTGAGTGACCTCTCAGGGAGGGGTGTTGGGCTTGATGTTGTGAGGGAGGCCATGAGGAAGATTGGAGGAAATGTGGAACTCCATTCTGTTCAGGGTAAGGGTACAACAATAAATCTATACATTCCCCTCACCATGGCGATAATCAAGGCTTATATTATAAGGGTAGAAAATGAATTCTATGCAATACCCTTGACTTTTTTGATAGAAACCACATCTGTTGATAAAAATAGAATATCATTCATACACGGAAAACCCCTTGTTATTCTTAGAGACGAGGTGATGCCTCTATATGATCTGAGAAAAATATTGGCTCTTAAAGAGAGGAATGGAGATGGGACAGACATGCCCACACTGGTGTTGAATGTTGAAGGTAAAAGGTTTATATTACTGGTGGACGAACTGATAACATCTGGAGACATAGTGGTTAAGCATCTTCCTGTGATAATTAGAGATATCAGACAATATACGGGTGTAACCATAATGGGCGATGGATATCCCTGCCTTATACTTGATGTGCCAAATCTTGTTCAATAGGAGGAACCTATATGAGGATAAAGGACTTAAACAAATTACATCTGGATGGGATTAAGGAGGCGGCAAATATTGGGAGCGGGCATGCAGCCACTGCCCTTTCACAGATGATGGGGAAGAGTATCATGGTGAGTGTTCCAGAGGTGAAGGTTATGAAACTGGAAGAGGTTCCTTACATATTTGGTGAAAAAACACCTATTGTTGCAGCAATCCTCACCAACTTTTTTGGGGACATAACGGGTAGAAACCTGCTTGTTTTCCCTGAGGATAAGGCACGCCTTCTTGTGGACATCCTTCTCGCAAAGAATCCAGGTGAAACTGTTGGGTTTGGAGAGATGGAAATATCATCCCTCAAGGAGATAGCAAACATAGTGTCAAGTTCATACCTGAGTGCCCTTTCTGAATTTCTCAAAATAATGGTTCTGCCTTCTGTTCCATCCTTTACCCTTGATGACCTTTCAGCGGTTCTCTCAAGCGTTTATCTCCAGTTTACTGATGAGGATGATAGGGAGTATGCATTCTGTGTTGAGACAAGTTTTTACTTCACTGAAGAGGCTGTTAAACTTGAAGGATACCTTCTTATGATACCTGACAAAATGGGGCTTGAAAGAATGTTAAAAAGCCTTGGGCTTCTTTAATGGGTATAAGTGAACAGGAAGCAAGGATACTAAAACTTTTTGCAAGCAAGATTGACCCCAATGATGCAGGGGCACACAACAACCTTGCTGTTGTATATTTCAACAAGGGGCTTTATGAAGAGGCCATCAATGAGTTGAAGAAGGCCCTTGAAATTGACCCACACTTTACACTTGCCAGGAATAATCTTGAATTCATTTATAAAAAGATTGGTTATTATGATAGGACAATTCAGGAACTTCAGGCAAAAATCAGTGAAAACCCTGAAGACCTTGATGCATTGAAACAACTTGCTGAAGCATACAAAAACACGGGTCATTACTTCAAGGCAATAAGAATATACAAACAGTATCTTAATAAAAACCCGGATGATGTTGAGGCAATTGAAAACTATGGTGTTTCACTGAAGGCAATTGGTTTTTATGACGATGCAGCAGATGTATTCAGAAGATTATCAAAGATGATACCTGATTCAAGCCATATAAGGAGACACCTCGGTGAGGTTTATTATAATCTTGGTCTTCTTGACAGAGCAATATCCGAGTTCAAGGAGGCCATTAAGATAGACCCCAACGATGCTCAGGCACATTTTCTTCTCGCATTTGTATATGGTGAAAAGGGCGATTTCCAGAGGGCAAAGGAAGAAACAAAGATTGCAATAAAACTTAATCCCACCCTTGCAAAGACGAAGCCAAATCTTGGGCTTGATTTTTACTCACAGGAAGGATATTCAGGATTTGTGAGTGTTGAGGATACAGAGAGCAACACATTCCTCACCCACTATTCCCTGGGCATTGCCTTCAGAAATAAGGGGCTCTTCAGTGAGGCATTAAAGGAGTTCCAGCAGGCACTGAAGGTTGACCCTGAAAATGTAATAGTGCGGAAACAACTTGGGGAGATCTATCTCCTGAAAAATGAGAATGAGAAGGCCATTGCAGAGTATGTTGAGGCAATGAGACAGGATACATCATCGCCAAAGATTCCAAATGACATTGGTGTAGCATGCCACAGGCTCGGGAAACTTGAGGAGGCACTCTCATGGTACAACAAGGCACTTGAGATTGACCCCTCTTATGTGGTTTCATACAACAATCTTGGAATCGTTCACTATCATCTTGGGGATAAAGAAAAATCCATTGAATTTTTCAAAAAGGCCATTGAAATAGAGCCGGATTATCATGACGCATACCTTAATCTTGGTCTTGTATATATGCAGGAAGGTGATTTTGAAAGGGCAATTGAACTCTTTAGAAAGGTTATTGAAATCAGAGAGGATTATCCCCTTGCCTATAATTATCTCGGGCTTGTGTATCTCAACAATGGGATGTTTGATGAGGCAATATACAACTTGAAGGAGGCAATAAAAAGAGACCCACAGTTTGCAGAGGCATACTACAACCTTGGATTTGTTCTTTCCCGTATTGGAAAGTATGATGAGGCCCTAAAGGCAACCAGGAAGGCTCTGGAGATAAACCCATATTATACAAGCAACAGATTCAAACTTGGCATTGATGTATATTCTGAAAAACTTGAGGTTCTCATATCAAGGGAACTCACCCAGGAAATGGAGATGGAATTTGTAACAACCGAACCAGAAATGGACGAAGAAAGCATCTTTGAGGACATATTTGTAGAACCTGAAGGTCCATCACTTGATATTAAGACAACCCTGAGAGAGGCACAGAATTTGTTTACACAGGGGCTTTACGACCTTGCCATAGAAAAACTGCAGGAGATTGTGCGTATAGAACCACAGAATACAGAAGCATCTCTACTGCTTGGGAGAATTTACAGGATAAAGAAACTCTACGGAGAGGCCTCAGATATACTGAAGAGGATTCAGGGTGAAAGTAAGGAGGCAGTGAAAGAGCTTGCAAGGGTCTTCATTGATACAGGGGATTTTTTCAATGCAAAGATGAAGATTGAATCCCTTCTTGAAAAAGACCCTGGAGATGTAGAGTGTTACAAGCTCCTTGCACATCTGGCTGAAAAGGAAGGGGATTATGATTCTGCTGTTTACACACTTGAAAAACTTCTCAGGGTTGAAAGGAGTGAAGATGTACTGAGAGAACTTGGAAGGTTGTTGATTGAAAAGGAAGAATATGATAAGGCAGCAGATTATCTGAAAGAGGCCCTGAAACTGGGAAAGGATGTCCACACCTATTATCTTCTGGGCAAAATCATGTATCTGAAAGAAAACTTCATTGATAGCAAGTCATACCTTGAAGAGGCAATAAAAATTTCACCTGACAATCCTGATGTAAATAAACTTCTTGCAAAGGTTCAGCTAAACCTCGGGGAGTTTGAAAGTGCATTGAAAACAGTGGAGCATCTGAAAGAAAAGATTTCTGGAGATAGCGAAATTTATCTTATAGAGGGAAGTATATATACAAGGGTTGGTGATAACAGGGCAGCAATTAACTCCTTTGAAAAGGCAATAAGTCTTGATGAAAACAATATCACTGCGTATAAACTTCTGGCATCACTCCTCACAAAGACCGGGGAACTTGAAAAGTCCATAAGGGTGTGGCAGGAAATACAGAGAAGGTGGCCTGATTCAACTGTTGCTGGGGAGGCGAAGCAAGCCATTGATGCAGCAAAGAAACTTATTGAACTTACTGGAGGATTGGGATGGCAATAGAAGGGCCAATCAAGGAACTGGGGCTTTTTGAACTATTCCAGTTAATATCCTTTGCAAAAAAGAGCGGGAAATTAACAATAAGGAGAGCAGGGGAAGATACACATACCCTTTACTTCAGGGATGGCCTCTTAATCCACATGGAACTTGAGGATAGACTTGGTGAGGAACTCAAAAAGAGGGGGCTCCTGGATGAGAATGAATCCATTAAAGATGCCATAGATTCAGGCAAATTGAAGCCCAATCAGATTTACCCACTCTTTGCCACAATGGCTGAAAATGCAGTTTTCACCCTTCTCAAACTCAAGGATGGATATTTCACATTCACTGAGGAAGATGTTTCATCTCCCTGGGGTATGGAACTCAATTTAAGGTTAGAAAACCTACTTATGGAGGGAGCAAGAAGGATT
This sequence comes from Caldifarciminota bacterium, assembly GCA_021163525.1. Taxonomy (GTDB): domain Bacteria; phylum Hydrothermota; class UBA3072; order UBA3072; family B12-G15; genus B12-G15. The sequence goes on along the minus strand of JAGGTX010000242.1, from coordinate 8,056 downwards.
GATGAGATAACAAAGATGAGTTCAGTGCTTGAGCCTGATAAAACCATCCCTGTAATCTCTGAAGAGATAGAAAAGATGAATTACATAAATCTTTCTCCAGAGGAATGGGAAATACTATCCATGATAGATGGTGAAAAGACAATAAATGATATATGCAGGGAGACAGGTGATGAATTCAGGACAATAAAGGTTTTGTACGGGCTTTTTATGGCAGGTGTTATAAAAAAATCCGAAACCGCTAAAATAAGCCCTGCCACTGTAGAAGATGAAGCCCTTACAAGAGGAATTGAAATTACTGACAATCTCTGGAAGGAATCAAACTATCGTGAAGGTATTGAACTACTGCTCAGGTTGAGAGAGAGGTTCCCTGATGAACCTGTTATTGATTACAATCTTGGTTTTTTTTACCTCAGAATGGGAAAATGGGGAGAGGCGCTCACTGAATTTTCTCGCTTCATCTCCAGAACACAGGACGAAAGTGCAAGGGAAGAGGTAAGGGAATTGCTGGATAAACTGAAAGCAATCTTTGAGCATGAAAAGAGGGAGGGATACATTGGATAATGATGGGCTGAAAAGTGCTCCTGGCTCCATTGATGTGATGATCTCACTCGCTGATCTTTACATTCAGAACAACTTGCTTGACCAGGCAGTTGAGCTTCTCTCAGGTGTGTATAATGAGAACCCTGAAGAACCAAGGATAATTGAGAAATTGATAGAACTTTATATCCTTAAAGGGAATGAGACAAAAGCAAAAATTCTTCTTCAACAGGGCCTGTCTGTTGATAAAAATTACAAGGGTTTTCAAAAGTATATGAAATTGATAGAGGAGGAAAAAACAGCAGACAGGATAAGGGAGGAGATTGCAGAGGCAGTGGAGGTAAAAGAAGAGGTGATACCACTTGAGGAACTTGAAGAGAAAAAAACCCTTGCAGAAGAAACAAAAGAGGAGCAGGTAGAGAAGGTTGAAATGGTTGAAAAAACAATGATTGAGGTGCCTGAAAAAGAGGTTGAAGAAAATGTAGAAGAAGAGGCAGGTGTTGACCCAATTAAAAGGGTGCTTTCTCGCTTATATGAAATTGATGAGGTTCTTGGCATGATTCTATCAGATGAGACAGGCCTTCTAATTGCGGAGAATGTGAGGGTTAATATAGATACTGAAGGTACAGGGGCACTCCTATCATCAATTTATACAGAGACTGTAAGCACACTTGAGAGATTAAATCTGGGTGGATTTGATTATATTATATTTGAATTTCCAAGGGGAGTTGTCCTGATCCTTGCCTCACCACCAATTGTTCTCACTGTTATGTGCAAAAAGGAGGTTCAGGAAGGTCTACTTCTCTTGAAGGCAAAAGGTGTTATGAATGAACTGAGAAATATGCTGGGGGTTTAGAATGAAAAAGGAACTTGAACCCTTAATCCAGCTGGATGATATTTATGGCGTGATTGCTGCATCCACTGATGGTATTATCATTGAATCGGCAACAAGAAAGGAAATTGATGAAGAAACTGCTGCTGCACTCACTGCAAAAGTCTCAAAAGAGGTTGCGGATAAAACAGGTATAAAAAGGAATGTCCTTTCTATTATCAAGGGTGAGAAAGGATATCTTATTTTCATAATAAAAAAGGATTTTGTCCTTGGTGTCATTGGTGGTAATGATATAAATCTGGGAGAGGTCAAACAGATTTTGAGAAAGGTTGCAGAGAGGATACAGGGCATATTAAGTGGCTGAGGAAATCCTTTTAGGGGTTGAAATATCCCAAAAAATAGAGGATATAATGAATGGGTTTTTGAGGGCATCGGGTGCAAGATGCGTTTTCCTTGTTTCCAGAAGTGGACAACTCATTAGTGAGCTGGGATTCACAAGGGACCTGAAGGTTCTCTCAATAGTAGCACTTCTTTCAGGTATATTCTCTGCAACTGAAAAGATAGCAAGGCTTATAAAAGAGGAACTTTCAGAGCTTTTACTTGAAGGGAAAGAATGGAATGTATATTTTAGATACATTGGTAAATCCTATGTTTTTGCAACAATGTACAAAGATAACTCCATACTTGGTGTGATAAAGGTTGAATCAAAGATTGCGTGTAAAAAACTTTTTGAAATCCTCACAGAGGAGGTACAAATACCAAAGGTTGAAAAATTTGAGGAAGACACAGAAGGGATTACAAAACTAATATCAAAATTCTTTGAGGAAACATGGGAAGACTGATAGGGCTACTGGTAATTCTCTTCCTGATAATTACAATAACCCTTCTATCACCGACAATATATAAGTTTATGTTTAGAAAGCTGGAAGGTGCTATATCAGAGGCACTGCCAGAAGGAAGTCATTTTGAAAAGATGGAATGGAATGTTGTGAGTGAACTGCGGTTAAAAAATATACATATAGAAGGGCTTGGTGACGCAAGGGAGATATTGATAAGTTACTTTCCCACAGCAATTTTGAGCAGGAGGATAAGGAGTGTATATATTGATGGTGCACGGATAAAAATTACAGGTTCAAAGGGTGGAGAAAGGAAGGAAAGAACATTTCCTTTATTTTACATTAGAAATTTTATGCTCCATAATGCAAGTATTGAATATAAAAATCATTTTATACAGGGGGATTTAAGGGCAAGTGTTCGGGGTGGGAGGAATAGAATGGATATAAGCATCAAGTCCTTTTCAGGTCTGGTTGACTCGATACCCATATTAGAATTCAGGTCAGATATTGGATTGAGGAAAACAAAAATCTACTACAACATATATTCCTTAAGATTCAACCATTCTTCTGCCCATGGCAGAGGAGTGGATGATAGTTTTGGATTTTTCCTTGACCTGGACCTCTCCATACCTGGAAAATTTCTGGGAAAAGAGATAAGTGGAAGAGGTTTATTCAACATAAAGGGTAAAGGAAAAAATTTTAAAGTTAAAGGGAAACTCAAACAGGTGTGTTATGAGGGATACTATATTGATTCCGTGAGTGTATCCGGTACAACGGATTCTATTTATCTGGAATCAGAAGGTTTTACTGCAAGCATTCTCAACAGGGAGACCCTTTCAATAAAATTAAATCTTGATAACTTTGACATTGGCCGTATTCATACAACCTTCCCGCCTACTTCTCTATCCGGGAAAGTCAACATTAGTAAGAGGGGCCATGCCTACCTTTTCAAAGGTGACCTGAAAGGCAATGTTGCACGCTTGAAATCCGATGCCATTTACTTTGATGGTTTGCTTGATGGAGAGAAACTGAAAGTAAGAAAATTCCTGCTCCTATCTCAGGATGGTAATATAACCCTGGAAGGTAGTTATTCTCTTAAGAAACGGACACTTGAGGGTTTTGTGAATATAAACAACCTGAATACTGAGAAACTCCATTATTCACACATCGTTCCATTTAAAGGGAGACTATCACTTGAGATGAAGGCAACGGGTAAAAGGGCAACGGGTTCATTCTGGATAGAGGACGGTGAAATTGGTGAATATAGTGCAAGGTATGCTGGTGGAAATTTTGAAATGAATGAAATTTTTAAGCCGCAGGGAGAACTTGACATATTTTTTCAGGATATGAAACTTCCATGGACTGGTTTTGATGCTGTTTATTATTCCGGGACGTTCAACGGGAAGAAGGCAAGGTTCAGGGGCTTCACAAAGGGGAAGGGATGGAAGACCAACACTGTGTTTGAGGTGGATGCTACAACCTGTTTTTCTGTAAAATTTGAAAAATTTAATATGACAATGCCAGAATACTCAATATACCTTTCCTCCAGACCAACTCTCAAAAAAACAGAAAATGGATGGTCACTTTCCTCTTTTACCATAACAGATGGAGATAAGTTTACTGCTGGCATTATGGTTGATATAGATACAACCTCAGCAATCAACGGCAATATTTCAATCATCGGGCTTGACCTGAAAAAGATAGGTATGGTTAGAGGAATTGACCTTAAAGGTCTGGTTGACGCAATAATTGGAATTCACGGGAACACAGCAAAACCTGTTCTCAGCATCCTTCTCAATGGGGTTGGGGTTGGGAGTGAATACCCCATTGGTGATTCCCTGAAACTGAAGGGTAAATTAACAAGGGAAAAATTGGTCATTGATAAACTTACAATATTTGAAAGGGGCTCAAGGTCTTTAATAAATGGCTCATATACCTTCAGGCACAGGTATCTTTCCTTCCTGGCTGATTTGAATGATGCTGGTCCATGGCTTTTCACCTTACTCAAGGATGCATTTAAGACAAGGGATTGTCAGTTAACTGGGACAATAAGGGTGAATGGAAGCATAAACTCGCCTGAAGTCTTCGGGAAACTGAGAATAAAAAATGGATTGTTTGTAGAACCATCAACAGGAACAATTTTCAGGAACATTCTTGGAAGTGTGGAATTAAAGAGGAACAGGGTGTATATAAAAAGCATCAAGGGGAATATAGGTGATGGGACATTTTCTTCAAAGGGTAATTACTTTATAAAAGAAAAAGCCTATTCAATCTCTGTGGGTTTCAGGAATACCCCATTCACCTATGGTTATGTATCAACCATTTTTAATGGTGATTTCAAGATAAAGGGAAAGGGTGTGGATATAAAAATAGATGGGGGTATCACCATTGACCAGGCTACAATAACGGTGCCATTCAGAATGAAACTGGAAGAAAACCTTAAAAGACCGAAAAACCTTGTTATAAACCTGGGGATTGATGCCTCAAACTACAATATCTGGCTGAAGAATGAGAATGCAGATATTGAACTGGGTGGTAAGGTTAACTTTCAGTATAAGAGGGGGGATATACTACTCCAGGGTGAGTTTGATACGAAGCAGGGCAAGTTTAATTATCTCTATACAGACTTTACAATTAAAGAGGGTAAATTTATGTTCAGGAGTTCTGCTGTTATTGACCCTGAAATCAACCTCCTTGCATACACAACACCAACCCAGACTGATTCTGTTTTCCTGAATGTTTCTGGCACAATGAGGAATCCTGAATTCAATATTTACTCAAAGCCACCAAGAAGCCTTAATGAAATTATCGTTCTACTTGGACTAAATCTGGAATGGGAGGACCTGGTTTCTGTGAGTAAGGTTGAAGACGCAATTTCTTCCTCAGCCTTCAGGGCATTTGACTACTGGGCAAGGTTAAAACTGGCACAGGAATTCAAGAAAAGGTTTGGGTTTGATATTGCACAGGTTGAAAAGGGAAGGGCATATAAACTGGTTGTCGGGAAATACATATCCAGAAACCTGTACATAAGGGTAGGAACAGAGGTGTTCCCCCGGCTCAGGCTTGAGTATCAGGCAGACTATAAGTTTGCTCCCTGGGGCATGATTTCAGCAGAGGAAGATAAGTTTGGGAGCAGAAAGGTTCTCCTTAAATTTGTGTTCCGGTACTAAGCCTCCTTCATAAATGGATACCTATAGTCCTCTGGTGGATTAAGATTTTCCTTGATTGCCCTGGGTGATGTCCATCTTATCAGGTTGAGATAACTCCCCGCCTTATCATTGGTGCCTGAGGCCCTGGTTCCACCAAATGGTTGCTGACCTACAACCGCGCCTGTTGGTTTGTCGTTGATGTAGAAGTTACCTGCTGCATGGGTGAGTATTTTTTCTGCAAGAATTATTGCCTTTCTATCAAGTGCAAAGATTGAGCCTGTTAGCCCATATGGTGATGTCTCATTACAGAGATTGAGCACCTGCTCATACTCGTTGTCTTTATAAACATATATAGTTACAACTGGCCCGAATATTTCTTCAACCATGGTCTTGAACTTTGGATTTGTTGTAAGAATGATTGTGGGTCTTATGAAGTAGCCCTTTGAATCATCATACTCACCACCTGCAACGACCTCGGCCTCGCTTGAAGATTTTGCATATTCTATGTAGGAGACGATTGAGTCAAAGGCTGGTTTATCTATAACTGCGGTCATGAAGTTTGTGAAATCTTCTGGTGAACCCATCTTTATATTCTCTGTTTCCTGAACAAGTTCATCCTTGAATGGACTGTTCCACCAGGACTCGGGCAGGTAAACCCTTGATGCTGCAGAGCACTTCTGTCCCTGGTATTCAAAGGCGCCCCTTATGATTGCTGTGAGGGTTGCCTTCCTGTTGGCACTGGGATGAACCACAATGAAGTCTTTTCCACCTGTTTCACCCACTATCCTTGGATAACTCTTGTAATTCTTTATATTCTCACCTACCACCCTCCACATGGTCTGGAAGGTATTTGTGGAACCCGTGAAGTGTATTCCCGCAAGTTCAGGATGTCTGAGTATCATATCACCAAGTTTACTCCCCGAACCAGGAATAAAGTTTATCACACCATCAGGAAGGCCTGCCTCCTGAAAGAGTTTCATTATCCAGTATGCGGTATATACTGCGCTTGATGCAGGCTTCCATAGAACCACATTTCCCATCATTGCGGGTGAGGATGGAAGATTACCAGCAATGGAGGCAAAATTAAAGGGTGTTACGGCGAATACAAAACCTTCAAGCGGTCTGTATTCAACCCTGTTGTATGCTGGCATAACAGAGTCTGGCTGGTCTTCATAGATCTTTCTCATATAGTAAGTGTTAAATCTAAAAAAGTCTATAAGTTCACATGCAGAATCAATCTCTGCCTGGAAGACGGTTTTGCTCTGGCAATGCATACATGCTGCATTCAGGGTGCTTCTCCATGAGGTTGAAAGCAGTTCAGCCGCACGCATAAATATGGATGCCCTGTGTTCCCACGGTATCTGGCTCCATTCCTTATACGTTTTTTTTGCGGCCTCTATGGCCATCTCCACTTCCTTCTCCCCTGCCTTATGATATACACCAATCTTCGTCCCATGTTCGTGAGGAATTATGCAATCTCCAGTATCTCCTGTCCTTATCTCTTTACCACCAATAATAAGGGGAATATCAATAACCTGAGACTTCAGCACTTTCAGTTTTTCTTTGAGTTCTTTTTTTTCTTTACTGCCCGGAGCATAAGAAAGAACAGGCTCGTTTTTGGGCTTTTCAAGTTTAAATATACCATTTCCCATCCATTCACCTCCTATGTTGAATTTGTTATAATTTTACTATTGCATAAAAAGGTTTTTCTATTAGAACCTGTATATGCGTTGGGTGACATCACTCCCCCTCCGCTGGCCAATGATTGCTCTTTAAAACCCTTGTTACCCGAGAGAATGGGAAGGGCGCATTTTTTGACACTTAAAAAAGCAGTCCTTTTATGCTCTTCGTAGATATTTACATATCCAAAGTCTCTTTCCATATGGCGTGCCTCAACCAAACCTGTTCTGGCATTCAATCCTTTTAATATATACCATAAAGAGAGCAAAAAGTCAAATTCATTTTTGTGATTACTATTTAGAAATATCACATTGAGAAAGAAAGGGTTTTGGGAATCCATGGCCCCTTGACATGGGTATTTTTCAGGGGATAATATTCTCCTATGAGAATTGCCGTTGTATCCGATGCATACTACCCTTACTTTTCAGGTGTGACAGAGTATGCACATGGGCTTGCCACATGGCTGAAGAGGAAAGGGCACTCTGTGGATATCATCACCGGGAGTTATGGAGCAGAGGATAAACTCTATCCTGCAATAAGGATTGGAAGGGTTCACAGGATTCCTGGCCTTGGTTCATTTGCCACACTACCCATTGGTATGGATGTGCCCTCAAAGATGAAGAGACTGATGGAACAGGGTGGATACCAGATTGTCCACACAAATGGCCCGATCTTCCCTGACCTCTCCTTTTTTGCTGTCAAGTATGCAAAATCACCTGTTGTTGCCACATTCCATACATATTCAGACAGGGGTTTCCCTGTGATAGATACCATTTACAGAAGTATGTTTTCAGGGGTGAATGAGAAGATTGATGTGAAGATTGCTGTATCAAGATATGCGGAGGAGACCAATAAAAGGTTCGTTCCCGGAGATTATGTGATAGTCCCGAACGCTGTGGATACAGAGAGGTTCACACCAGAAGGGAAGAAAATCCAATGGATGCTGGACAGCAAAACTGTTCTGTTTGTGGGAAGGCTTGACAGGAGAAAGGGGCTTCACAGGTTGATTGAGGCATTCAGGT
>JAGGTX010000207.1 GCA_021163525.1 Caldifarciminota bacterium | reverse complement strand
ATTTTTGTTTTTAAAGTAATATCACCCTTTACAAGATTTAATCTAACAGGAATGTTTGATAAGGAATCAAGTTCACATAATATTTCTCCTTCTTTTACATTAACATCAACCTTCCCATAGATATTATGAATTGAAACAAGGGCATTGGTTCCATTGAGTTCTATATCAGCATATTTGGGAAGTTTGATATTTATATAGTAACCAACCCCATATGTAATGCATCTGTTCCTTATTAGACCGTCTCTATTGAATTTTACTGTTACCCTTTTAAGATTCCTGCCCCTCTTTATTTTCAATGCAATGTCACCAAGGCGGATTTCCTCTATATTAAAACCAGCGTATTTTATCTTTTTTACGCACTCTATTCTTACAAAATTCCTCTCCCATGGTTGTATATCTATAATGATAAGTTCACTATTTTTTAAATTTAACAAAAGTTTTTCACCCTGTAAAAAGGACTCTTCCCATTCATTCTTTACTACATATTCCTTTGTTTTTTCTGTCTGCTGAATAGAGGATTTTTCCCCGGATGATACATCACTTTGAAGGATAAGTAAAAGTGTTAAAATAAACATATTCACCTCCTGTTTTTATTAACAATTTATCCTGCAATAAAAGATTTATCCATATCACCCCTTCTCTGCTTTATTATCGCATACCTCTAACCATTTAAAGGTTGAACTGGTGCTGCACCTTAAAGAACACATGGTGATTTTGAATTTCAAAGTCATTATACCTGGCATAAAAAATTGATGAATTCAACCCGATAAAAAATACTGAAAAAGGAGAAGGTTGATATTTAACAAGGGGCATAATATCCAATTGTTTTGATAACCTGTTGTAATCAAGGCAAAAACGGACTGAAAAAAGCCTTGAGAAAAAGTATTCCATTTTACCATATAGAAGTGTAATATCAAACACATTGTCCTCCCACATCTTCCTGAAAAGCCAGTATCTCTGATAGGAAATTTCAAATCTGGCAAATGGGAAGGGCGTTAGAACTGTATATAGATAGAGATTTCTCTCGTAGCCATAGCTTAACTCACTGTAGTTTATGGTTTTCCCAATGCTAAAGTAGGAGTTTAAAGATATGTATTTAATTGGCCGGGTGGATAGATTTATGGTGTAATCCCATAAATTGGAAAAGTATTCTTCAAAGTATCTTGTTCCACCTTTATTATAAGAGAGGGAAACAGAGGTTTGTTTTATAAGGTTTGCTTGCAAAGAAACCGAAATTTCATCCCTTTTCTTTACATTGTTAAAGTTTCTCTCAATCAAGTAATCTATATACAGATCAACTTCATTAAAACCATATCTATTTGGACGAACTTTAGGGCTTATGTAAAAACTATTCCTCTTCAAATTGTTCTGGCTTATAAATCCCAGATTACTCCGGAATGCAGGGGAAAGAATATGATATGTAACACCAGCAGAAAGATACTTAAAATAAATGTCCGACTTTAAATAATGCGCATATCCTTCAAAAAGTTCTCCATCAAATTTTCCTGTATATTCATCAAAAGCGATAGAGTTAAAACCAGGAGTCAGAGATGAATCAGAAGGTTCCTTTGTTTTTGAATAAGCCCCCTGATATGTAATAATCAGGTGATTGAAGAATTTATTTCTTGCATCCAGAGAGTAAATCGTATTGTATCCATCCTCTTCTTTTCTGTTGCCAACAATAATTCCCATTTGCATATGCTCAGAAATGTTTCTTTCCCCTCTTATCAGGTTTGAATAAGAAGTTTTATCAGAATAAATAACCCTGGTTAAATCCTCAAAGGGGATTATCCATGGTGTGTTATTATCCTTCGCAGACAACAAAACAAAATTATTGCCCATTAAATTTCCACTAACCTTCAAAGCATAAATGGGATTATTTATAGTCCTTGTGTATATCAGATCCAGGGGTGTCTCCAATATAGACTTACCCTCCTGAAAGAATGGCCTTTTTTCTGTATAGTAAATAGCAAAAGGTGTGTTTACATCAAGCTGGGGTGCATCTGCTTCTATCTCTGCAAAATCCGGGTTGATTGCAGCATCAATTCCAAGATTGGAAAATGGATTATATCTTAATGATACACCGCTTTTGTAGTAAACTTTATCTTCACTGTATCCATTTGTTCCCCTATACCCTTCCTGAGAGGCAGAAAGATAAGGTATAAATGTGATATATTTATGCCTGGAATGAATGGGTTTATTTATGATAAATGTCCCACTCTGGGAAAGCATCCCGGGAATATTTTGAGATAGTGGTGCCCAGGCATACATCTCCATTGTTTCTCTGGGCCTGAGCCTTAATAATTCAACCCTCCATGTTTTTAAAGGTTTCTTGCTAAAATTGAGCGATGAAAAGGGTATCCGAATTTCTGCTGTCCAGCAGCTATCCTCAATCCTGGATGCTACCATCCATTCTGTATCGTATGAATAGTCCTCTCCACCTTCGTCTTTTTTCCTTATACCATCCATCTGAACCCCTTTAGGGTTGGTGGCAAATATATACGCATCTTTTAAGTCACCATAGGTATCAAGATAAACTATAACTGCATCATCACCAAAAAGTTTGTCCCTTTCTGTGAAATTTGCCCTTACTTTTGACATATCATTTTCAT
>JAGGTX010000020.1 GCA_021163525.1 Caldifarciminota bacterium | reverse complement strand
TTTTAAAACTGAAATAACAGCCTTCTTTATATCCATTAGTTCTTCTATTCTATACCTTAGAAAAATCTCACCTATTTTTCTCTGTGAACATAAACCCACTCTCCAAAATCTTTATCTTCCGTTAGCAACATCCCTTTCCTTTCTTTTACTATAGAAAGCACTTCGTCGTCAGAACATCCTCTATTTTTCTCAATTATTGGATAGACATTAAATCCATTATCCCGCAAATATCCAACTATCTCTAACCTGCTGGATTTCATTGACAGGCCTCTTCCTGTGGAAGATACGGTTGCCTGTTATTTCAATGAAATCCTCTTCCCATACGAGGATGTTTGGGGAGTAAAGGAGTTTACAAGAGGATGTAATCCTCTTGGTGTAGGAGCCACATCCCTTTAGCGATAAATCTTCCATGCTTGTGATTTGATGGACTGGCGTATTTCAAGTGTGAGACGCAAGGCGTAAAACATAAAGCGTGAGAATTTCCCTTGAAGTAACCTGTATTCTTGGTATTTGGTATAAAAAGCAGGGCTTATTTGTCCATAGGAAAGGTGGAATGGAGGGACTGATAAAAGGATAAAGGGGGGTTAAGGGGGTTCGGAATACGTGAAATGAAATAAATTAGTAAATTAGACCTCATTCCCTGAAGCAAAATTTTTCAACTTGAAAAATCTTGTCATTCTGTTATAGTTAAAACATGTTTTTCTTTATTGTTTATGGAATGATTTTTCCAATAACTGAGGGAAAACTGGGCATTAAGCCTCAGGTGGCACCTTTGAACAGTAAAATTATCCTTGTGTGGCAGGAATATTCTCCAAAGTGGGGAAGTGATATCTTCTTCCAGATTAGAACACGAGACGGTAAGAAAATTGAATGCACAGGAATTATTAACGAAGATACCTGTTCCTTCAACCAATCAAGTCCTCATGTTGCGTCAGCCAACGACATTGCTCTGGTAGTGTGGGAAGATGGCAGATCGGGTTCATCAACTGATATCTATGCACAGTTTTTTGATGAAAATGGGAAAACAGGCAAAAATTTCCGGGTAGATGACGACACCACTGGAAAATACCACATCCATCCTCATGCTACATTTGTTCCACCGGAGAAGTTATTTATTGTGTGGCAAGATTTGAGAGAGGGAAATTATGATATCTATGGACAATGGATTGACTATAAAGGTAACTTTATAGGAAAAAATATCTGCATATCAAATTCTTCAGATTGGGAATACATGCCTATTGCAGTAAATTTATACCAGAAAGTCTTTACAGTATGGCAGTATGTGAGTGACGGGATTTACTGTATAAAAGGAAAATATATATCACCAGAGCAAAAAAATATTGGAAACGAAATTTCTATAACAGGAAAAAATAGAATACTTCTCTCTGTTCTTGTAAATGATGAAATTCCTTTTATCCTGTGGAAAGATTATAATACTTCTTTCTATTCTTTATTTGACACAAAAAAGAAATCTTCTCATAATTTACGGGAAATTAGTCCCTTATCTGCCTTTGCAACATATTGGCAAGATACCCTGTTTTTTTTCTGGGTTGAAAAAAAGGGTGAAGGCTCCCGTTTGCTCTATCAAGTTAAAAACAGCAATTCCGTAACCCTTGTGGAGAGAAAGGAGAAGGAAATATACAATCTTTCTGGCTTTGTATCCAATGATACCTTTTACCTTGTCTGGACAGAAGCATCTAAAAAAGATTCTTCGTGGGATATACATCTGGGTATATTTATTGGGAAAAGAAGTGCTGTGGAAAATATAGCATTTGTTGAAGACATAACTATTGAGAGATTCCATTTATATCCTCCCTCTCCAAATCCATTCAGAGAGCAAGCGGTCATAAAATTTGACGTCCCTATTCCATCAAAGGTCAATGTTACCATATACGATGAACTGGGAAGAAAAGTAGCAATACTCACGAACAAGGATTATATACCGGGAACATACTCCTTAACATGGGATGGAAGAAGTTCCACAGGGAGAATGCTTCCTTCTGGTTCCTATTTTTGCGTCTTAAAAAGTGGAGAATACAGAAATTGTAAAAAGTTAATTCTTATAAAATAGGGGGTGAATATGTTTTTATTCCTTTTGTGCCAAACCTATGAGTTCTATATAAACATCTATGAATTTCATCCTGATTATATGAAATACAGTGTGATTGCAAAATATGTAAAAAGAAATAAATTTATTACCATTTATTCCCCCGACCTTTGGGACACTCTTGATATCCTGGATTTCACAATTTCAACAGGTAATCCGGATGAAAAACCTGAAATTCTCACTTCTTATTGTGATACTATATTATGGAGAAGAAAAACCTACCTGAAAGTCCATAAAGTAGTAAAATTTCCTGATCCTGTTGATCTTATTACTTATAGTTTCAAGATGACATCAACTCCTTTCCTTCATACAAAAGCACGAATAAAACCAAATATTGAGTTACACTTAGGAATAAATATGCCTCCTGCAAAGAAGTCCACTTTGAAAAAGGACATATGCATTGTTGCTTTACCGCCGGGCACAAAAATTATAGAACTTTTTGGTCATCTACCCATTGACAAAATTTCTTTCAATGGGTGGACTCTCTTACTCTATGAGCGATTAAATCTAAAGGCACGGGTTTCAGCCCATT
>JAGGTX010000152.1 GCA_021163525.1 Caldifarciminota bacterium | reverse complement strand
GGTTATTTAGCCTTACTCCATAGTTTATGGAAATTGTGTCCTGTTCAATCCATTGTTTAAATTCAACAAGTGGTTCATCGTAGAGAAATGGATAGAAGTTTGATAGAATGAAAACAATTAAACCCATAGTGGTACAATCCTCTGGGATGATACCTTCACTATTCCCCTGTCAGTAATCCTGATTTCCGGTATCACAGGCAATTGAATGAAGGAAAGGGTCATAAATGGGTCATAGGAGCATCCAAGTTTTCGCGTTGCTTTTTGCAATATATGCAGTTTTTTATTCACCTCTTCAAGTGTCCTGTCCGACATAAGCCCACAAATGGGAAGTGGAAGTTTTGCCAGGATTTTTTGATTGTCCACAACAACAAGACCACCACCCATCCTTTTAATCTCATCAAGTGCATGGAGAATGTCTCTATCATTCTGTCCGGCAATTGATATGTTGTGAGAATCATGTCCCACACTTGTTCCTATTGCACCATGCGTAAGTCCCAGTCCTGTGACAAATCCCACGGAGAAGTTTTTTCCTGTATATCTATCAACCACAAGTATCTTTGATATATCCCTCTCTTTATCGGGAAGTATTTTACCATTCTTTGCTTTTGGTTTTAATTTCAATTCTTCTGTTATAAGATTATCCTTTACAAGTTTAATAACCCTTATCCTTTTGCCCCTGTCCACAATCACAAGGTCATTCAAACTTAATTTTGCTGGATTCATTGGTCCTATCCTTCCATTTGATTCAGGAAATATACCAGAAACAGCAACCACCATTTCCCCATTCCTTGCCACAATCTGTGAATCCTTTATCACCATCTCTATTTTGAATTCCTCCAGGTCATTGATAACGAGAAAGTCTGCCTTGTATCCAGGAGCAATTGCACCCATGCTCCTCAGGTTGAAATACCTTGCAGTGTTTATTGTTGCCATCCTTATTGCAATCACGGGTGGGATTCCGTATTTGATTGCCTCCCTCACCATATAATCAATGTGACCTTCCCTGAGTATATCCTCAGGGCTTCTGTCATCTGTACAGAAAGAGATATAGTGGTGATTCATGTCATTCACAATGGGGAGGAGGGCATGGAGATTCTTTGCGGCACTCCCCTCCCTTATAAAGACCTGCATCCCCCTTCTTAATTTCTCCTCTGCTTCATCAGGTCTTGTTGATTCGTGGTCTGAACGGATAAAGGCATCAATGTAGGCATTCAGTTTTTTACCCCTGAGGCCAGGTGCATGACCATCAATCTTTTTGTACCTGTGCCTGAGAAGTTCAATCTTTGCGATCAGTTCCCTGTCCCTTGAAAGCACACCGGGAAAATTCATCACCTCACCAAGGGCAAGTATTCTGGGATGTTTCTCTAAGAATCCAATCATGTCCTCAACACCAAGTCTTGCCCCTGATGTCTCAAGTTCAGTGGCTGGAACAGCAGAGGGGAGGGTTATATAAACATTCATGGGGATGCCCTCTGTTATCTTTATCATGTACTCAACGCCATCAAGGCCTATGACATTTGCTATCTCATGCGGGTCTGCAATGATGGTTGTTGTTCCCCTTGGAAGAACAGCCCTTGCAAACTCCCTTGGAGAGAGCATGGAACTCTCTATGTGGAGGTGTGCATCAATAAGGCCCGGAACAATGAATGCATCTTTCAGGTCAATTATCTTTTTCCCCTTTTTGTAATCACCTATGCCTGCAATTCTCTTTCTGTAGAGGGCAATATTTGCCTCTTCAATATCCCCTGAAAAAACATTAACAATCTTTGCATTCTTCAGGAGAACATCTGCTTCCTTTTCACCGAGTGCAATGGGTATTATATCTCTTATTCTCATGATAAAGATGATAACCAAAACCTGGAGGAATGCAAGGGGGAAGGAGATTGCCCCGACATTTTTCTTTCATCCATTTCTATAAATATGACAAGTAATCGCATTTTTTGAATAACTTGACAAATTGTTTTCTACGCCTTAAGTTTTGTAGGGTTTTGAAATAGCATGAAGAGGTGAAATGGGAATAGAACAGGAGAATATAGATAGATTTACTTATAGAGGCCACCATCAGGCTATATTTAACATTAAAGAATCAAAGGTGATATCAGGATGAGTAAAGATGATACTGTATTTCATAAAAAACATATTGGATGCTGGTGAGTGAGAGGGAGATATCCAGAGGATAAAGGTTGTGAGGAACATGAAGATAATCGGGAACATTGTGTGAGATTTTTCACTCTGATAGGAGGATGGAAATGGCAGATATTTGGGCTTATGTGGTTCTGGGATTGGTAGCAGGTATCATAAGTGGGCTAATAGGTATTGGTGGAGGTATAATTGTTATTCCTGCACTTGTGTTTATATTTGGCATGACACAGCCTCAGGCACAGGGAACAACCCTTGCATTGATGGTTCCGCCAATAGGACTCCTTGCTGCATGGACCTATTACAAGCAGGGATATGTGAACCTTAAAGTGGCCGGGCTTATATGTCTTGGTTTCTTTGTTGGCGGACTTTTGGGTGCAAGGATAGCCACATCACTTCCAACAAAGGTTCTTGAAAAGATTTTTGGAGTTGGGCTACTACTTATCTCCATAAAGATGATTTTTTTCAGATAAGGGGGAGAGATGTCAAAATTGAGATTTGGTGTATCAGTGGATAAAGAACTTCTGGAAGTTTTTGATAAAGTGATGAAGGAGAAAGGTTATGATAATAGGTCAGAGTATTTGAGGGATTTAATGAGGAGAGAGGTTGTGGACCAAACATGGGACGCTGAGGAGAAGGAGGTGATAGGGGTTGCAGTTTATGTATATGAGCATGATAAGAGAGAGGTGAGTGATAGAATACTTGAGCATGCCCATTCCCATCATGACATTATTATATCCACATTGCACATCCATATGGATAAAAAGAACTGTCTTGAGATTTGTGTTTTGAGAGGGAAGGCAGGACTTGTAAGGAGAGTTGGGGAGAGAATTGTTGCAGAAAAGGGTGTGAAATTCGGTAGGTTCATACCTGCAACAACTGGCAGGGACATTGTTTGACCCTGTCCTTTACCTGAATGGAAACTTGTTCAAAAGACAAGAGGTTGTTTTTCTGATAGATAAATAACTGGAAACTTCTGAGAAAAAATGTTTTGAAAAAACTTATCTTTCCATCATTGTCAAGGACCGGGCTGGGCTTGACAGGGTAGGTGATGTGAATAATAATTAACTAATTGCGGAAGTGGCGGAATTGGCAGACGCGCAGGATTCAGGTTCCTGTGGCCGATGAGGCCGTAGGGGTTCAAGTCCCCTCTTCCGCATTTTCTTATTTCTCCGGGGACGGAGGTTGAAAATTTGACATTTTGTTTATTCCTTTAATTTTCAGTTAGATAACTGATAAGGGTGTATTGGAATAATCATTTTTAAGTTTGGATCCCCTGTGTCAGATAAGGTCCTTATACCTCCTCTGCCAGTTTGAGGAATCTTTTGTAGGGTATTGCTGTCCAGGATTCAGAACTTTCTGCACCGAGTGCAAGGCTTATCATTGCAACTTTTGCTGCAGTCTCTTCGTCAGGTGCTTCATAAATATCCATAAAATCGTAAGGACCTAAAAGTGCATAGTGTGCCTTGAATTTTACATCAGGGCATTTATCTTTGACCCTCTTCATCCATTCTTTACCTATGGCTGCTCTTTCCTTCATCTTTTTCTTTATTTCAGGGGGTAGTTTTGTTAAAAGGATATATGTTGCCATACTCACCTCCTTTTGTCCAATTATACCAAATTTAATCACCAAGTCAAATGTTTTTTTGAGGATGAGAGGTGTTGCATTATTCATTTTAGGAGATTAATTTATTGTGGGCAGGGAAGTGGTCGCATCCTCCTTATGGGGGATGAGGAAAGTCCGGACACCAGAGGGCAGGCCGCCTCCCGAAAGGGAGGGCATCAGCAGGGAGACCTGCTGGTGATGGATAGTGCCACAGAAAACAGACCGCCCTGATTTGCAGGGTAAGGGTGAAAAGGTGGGGTAAGAGCCCACCGCTCTTCCTGGTAACAGGGGAGGCACGGTAAACCCCGGCCGGTGCAAGGCCAAGCAGTCCCGATGGAGTGGCTCCGCTCCGAACCCTGATGGGTTAAGGGACGGGTGGGCTGCATAGAGCAATGACCACATAAACAGAATCCGGCTTATCCCTGCCCTTTTTATATTGACTTAATCGGGTTTTATTGCATAATTTAAATTATGGATTGGGTTTATATAGAAGACATAGATAAATATGAGGGAACGGATGTAGAACTCCGCGGTTGGGTTTTCAATTTCAGGCGGAAGGGTAAATTGTTGTTCATAATCTTGAGGGATGGAACGGGGATTGTTCAGTGTGTTGTGTTCAAGGGTGATGTGGGAGAGGAGCAGTTTGAGAAGGCAAGGAGGCTTACACAGGAATCATCGGTTATCATAAGGGGTTCTGTTAAAAAGGATGACAGGGCACCAGGTGGTTATGAGGTGTCTGTTAAGGAGATAAAACCCATTTTTATAACGAAGGATTATCCCATAACAAAGAAGGAACATGGTGTGGCCTTCCTTATGGAACATAGGCACCTCTGGATCCGTTCAAGGCGACAGAATGCCATCCTGAGGATAAGGAGTGAGGTTGTACAGGCAATAAGGGATTTCCTGTATAATAGAAAGTTCACACTTGTTGATTCCCCGATATTTACACCATCTGC
>JAGGTX010000074.1 GCA_021163525.1 Caldifarciminota bacterium | reverse complement strand
TTGAGTTTGGTGTTCTCCTGATCTCCTTGAAGATTCTTTACTCCCTTGCCAATGAGGCCAAGGTCACCCATTTCCAGTTCTGGATACTCTCCACAATTGAGTGGAGGTTACATGATATGAGCAACAGAATAACAGAAATAGCAGATGAATTAAAAAGGAGGATAGATGAGATTGATAGTGACAGGAGGGAAGGGAAGGATGGGAAAGGTGGTGGTGGAGATGGCAAAGGAAGAGGGGATGGAGACAGTGGTGGTTGACCCTGAAGGAGAGATTAAAAGTATCAATCAGGTTGCTCAAACAGTGGATTGTGTGGTTGATTTTTCATCCCCACAGGGAACAAGGGAGGCTGTGGATTTCTGTGTTGAGAAGGGTATTCCCCTTGTTTCAGGAACAACGGGATTTGACCTTGATGAGATGTTTAAGGGTCCATCAGAAAAAATCCCCATCCTATATGCTCCAAATTTTTCCCCGGGTGTGAATCTTTTATTCTTTCTCCTGAAGAATATACCGGAGGAAATGAGAGATCTCTTCTATCCAGCACTTCTTGAAATACACCACTCGGCAAAGAAGGACAAACCAAGTGGAACAGCAAAGAGGCTTGCAGGGATAATGGATATAGATGATGTGTTCTCCATAAGGGGTGGTGATGAACCTGGTATCCACACAATCTATCTTGTTGGGGATGGGGAGACACTTGAGATAACCCACAGGGCAAGGAGCAGAAGGATATTTGCAAGGGGTGCAATTGAGGCGGCAAAGTGGATACAGGGGAAGGGTAGTGGACTTTACTCCATGGAGGATGTATGGAATATGAAGAGATAGCCAGAATAATCTCGGAGGCTGAGAAAAAAACACCTGCTGTTGTTTATGTAAGGGGAGAGATTGATGAGGATAATGCAAAAAAATCTGGTGTTAAGGTTTTCAGATCCGGTGATTATATACTCGTAGGTGACTGGGAGAAGATAAAGCAGGTGATAAAAAAGACAGAGGAGATCCATGTTGAATTGAAGGGGAGATACTCTGCACTTCCACTTGCGGACCTGAGAAGGTTTCAGGCCAGGATTGAACCTGGTGCAATAATCAGGGAGGGTGCTGAAATAGGTATGGACTGCATAATAATGATGGGTGCAGTGATAAACATAGGTGCAGTTGTTGGGGAAGGCACCATGGTTGACATGAACGCGGTTATTGGTGCAAGGGCAATCATAGGTAAGTACTGCCACATAGGTGCAGGTTCTGTTATTGCAGGTGTGCTTGAACCTCCATCAGCAAGGCCTGTGATTATTGAAGATAGGGTCTTGATTGGTGCAAATGCAGTTGTTCTTGAAGGCGTCAGAATTGGAATGGGTTCAATCGTTGCTGCTGGAGCAGTTGTAATTGAAGATGTCCCAGAGGGTGTGGTTGTTGCAGGGATACCCGCAAAGGTGATTAAGAAGGTGGATGATGTCCAGGAGGATAAAAAGTCAATTTTAAAAGAATTGAGAAAGAGGTGAAAACTGGGTAAAAAGAAAAAGAAGGAAAACAGGGGGGTGAAGTATCCTGCAACAGAGGCAGGCGTTCTTGATTTTTTCAGGAAGAACAAGAGGGACCTGCTCACACATAAGCACATAATCAGGGCTATAGGGAAGCAGGCTGGTGCAGTCCTTAAAAAACTCCTCCACCAGGGCAAGGTGATTAAAGTAGGAAAGAGATATGGTATTCCTGAAAGACTGGGAATGATTAAGGGCAGGTTTGATGGAAAATTCTCCGGGTATGGGTTTGTTATACCTGAGGATGGTACACCAGACATCTTTATTCCCCCTGGAAGCACAGGGATTGCCCTGGATGGTGACCTTGTGCTTGCGATCAAGACAGGGAAGAGAAAGGGCAAGTGGGAAGGGAAAATAATAAAGGTGCTTAAAAGGGGGAGAGAGAGGTTTGTTGGAAGGGTTGTTGTTGAAGACAATATAATATTCATAGAGCCATTTGATAAAGACATTCCCTATTTCTTCTATCCATTGAATGCAAGGGAGAAAAAACTGAAACAGGGAGAGGTTGTCCTCTTTGAGATTGCGGGATGGACGAATCCAAAATATTCTCCACCCTGCAGGGTTATAAGAAGGGTCAGAAAGAGAGAACTTGAGAAGACCGTTCTTGAGGAGGAGTTCTCATTAAAGAAGGGATTTCCCGAAAAGGTTTTGAAATCCATTGAAAAAATAAATGTCGTGATAAGAAAGGATAGGGAGGACTGGCGAAAACAATTTGCCATCACAATAGACCCTGAGGACGCAAAGGACTTTGACGATGCCATCGCACTTGAAAAGAGAAGGGGATACTATTACCTCTATGTGCATATAGCAGATGTCTCAGCATTTGTTGAAAAGGGAAGCAGTATAGACAGAGAGGCAGAGAAAAGGGGATGCACTGTTTATCTCCCTAATGAAACCTATTTTATGCTACCCGCTGAATTGACAAAGAGAATCTCACTCCTTGAGGGTGAGGATAAACCTGTGATGAGTGTTGTTATGAAGATTGATGCAGATGGAGAGGTCAGGGACTACTGGATAAAGCAGGGGATTATGCGGAATGCAAAGAGGCTAACATACAAAGAGGCAGAAAAGATGATTGTGGGGAAGGGGAAAAGGGGGCT
>JAGGTX010000097.1 GCA_021163525.1 Caldifarciminota bacterium | reverse complement strand
GCATTGCAAAATACACAAATATTCTGAAAAAAATAGACCCGAGGAAACCCACGAAGGCATAGGACCCAACTTTCAATCCCTTCTTCAGATTTCCTGTTTTTATGTATTCAACGATGAATGCAAATATGAATGGAAGGATGAACATGAGGTAGAATTGGCCTGATAGTATGCCAATAAAAAGTCCAACAAATGCAGCAATTGCTGAGGTGGCTGAACCGCCGGCCTTCTTTGTTGCAATAGATGATGCAAAATAGTCAGCAAGCACAGATATTAAGGTTAAAAGACCCAGGAAGATATAAACCCATGAATGAATTGATTTGAAACCCATGCCCCCTGCAATCATAATATAACCAGCAAATGCAAGTGGAATACCAGGGAGTGCAGGTATAAAAATTCCAGGAAGTCCTGCAACGACCAGTATAATACCGATAACAACGAGGGGTTCAGTCATCCGGTGTAATACCTTTTAAATACCGCCCTGACCCTTGTAAGTAGCCATTCAGGAAGGAATGGCTCTTGCATAAGGTCATCATCTCGGAACCAAAGCCCACCCATCCATTCTCAAATTCTGCCTTTTGGGTAAACATTACAATCATATTTTTATATTTTACCATCTTTCTACCAATACGTCAATACATCGCTATGCCTCAAAAAAAATCTATACAAAATATAAAAAGTAGCCTCACTTTAAAATCTTTTTAATAGTGAAAGGGGACAGGAAACCAGGAGTTAACCATGGTTGAAAAGCAGAGGATAAAGAGGAAATATAAGGCATTAAAATCAGTAAAATTGATAAGGGAAATAAAACGGAAGCGAGGAGTTGTATACATAAAAATATGTAGCAGAGGGGAAAATGGAGAGAGCAACAAATTCTTCTAACCATCAGGCTGTCAAAATGTTGACATATCTGGTATTTTTTTATATAATATAAACATGGAACTCATAAAAAATCTTTCTGGATTCCTTTTCAGTGCCCTTGGCCCCTTCAATGTTGGAAGGATTGTTTTGAAAAGGAAATCAAAAAAACTCTTTGAAAAAGGAAAACTCCCTAATAGAAAAAATAGGCTTGAATATAAATCAAATTACTGGACACTGATACTTTACACCGTTGAAACCGTTAACGTGAATAAAAGGAAAGAACTGGAAAGGATTGTAAAAGATTTTTTCACACTTCTGGAATTCGCAGAAGTGATAGAGGATAAACTTGAATCTTTCAAGACCCTTCTTAATTTATCCGGAAACATCGTCTCTGACTTGGACATAAAAGAGGTGATAAAGAGATTACTCCTTGCAGGTATTGAAATATCAGGTGTAAAACATGTAAGTATTCTTCTTGTTGAAGACAATCCATCAGGTTTTGCCTATGAGATGTTCAGGTCTGACAAAAAATTGAAAACATACCATAGTACTGCCAGAATGAAGAAGGGGATTTCTGGAAGGGTTCTGAAAACAGGAAAACCCGTTCTTGTGAAGGACATACTGAAATTAAAGGATGTTAACCCTACTGCTGTGAAAAAGGGTAGAAGAAGCTTGATTGCTGTTCCACTACTACATACGAATAGAATAATAGGAATTTTCTATGTTGATTCTGATATCCCCGATGCCTTTGACCAGGAGACCCTTGAGAGGGTTCAGTTTATCGCAAACCATGCAGCTATTGCCCTTGGAAATGCAAAACTCTTCAATGAGATAAAAAGACTTGCAGAAAGGCAGGCACTTCTCTACAATCTTTCTCTCTCGCTTATTTCCTCAATTGAACTGAAGAAAATGCTGAAAAATCTTCTCCTCCAACTAAAGAAGAGCCTTGGAATTGAATATGGTGCTATTGTTCAGTACGACAAAGAAAAGAGTATTGATATACCGATTGCCTGGATAGGTTATAAAGGTTTAAGAAATATGGTTTTTCCAGTGACTACACCACCTGATTCTCTCGTTGCCTATGCAATAGCCCATAAAAAAATGATATATGTAGAGGATGTAACAAAAAATAAATTCTACTACAAAATGATCGATGAGATACAATCCGAGGTCGCCATTCCTCTAATCCTTGGTGAAGAGATTGTTGGCGCAATGGTGCTTTCAAGGACTGTAAAGAACGGATTTGACCAGGAAGACCTTGAACTTCTCCTCACAATCTCCAGTTCCGTTGCCATGGCAATCAAGAATGCAGAACTCTATGAAAAAACAAGGATTTATGCTATTACAGATCCACTCACCGGTATTGCTAATAGAAGAAGAATAGAGGAAATCATTGACAGGGAAATCAGCAGGAGTATAAGGTATTCAAGGATGTTCAGTCTTCTGTTCATTGACCTTGACAACTTCAAGGTTTTCAATGACACCTATGGACATACAGTTGGGGATGAAGTTCTGAAAGAATTTGCAATCATCTTAAAATCTGCAGTTAGGAAGATTGACTTCGCTGGTAGATATGGTGGTGATGAATTTATTGTTGTCCTTGTTGAGACTGATATCTCAAAGGCGCTTTCTACAGGTAACAGGGTGAGAAAATTGGTTCAGGAGAAAATGAAAGAGTATGGTATTACCATCAGCATTGGTGTATCAACATATCCCCTTCATGGAACAAAAAAATCGCAACTCATACAGGCAGCAGATAACGCATGTTACAGGGCAAAGAAACTGGGGGGTAACAGAGTAGTTCATCCCTGAAATTTTCATTTATCCAGACGCTTTAATACCATATCAAGGATCTCTGAAGCAGAGCCTTCAAGGTGCAGGTCTATATGAGGGGTTAAAGGGGTCTTTTCAATGTTTATCTCAACAACAAAACCTCCATTCTCCTTTGCAAAAAAGGGAAGGGAGGCTGCAGGATAAACAATCCCTGATGTTCCAACAAGGAAAAACACATCGGCATTCTTTGACCATTCAAGTGCCATTGATATGTCCTCTTCCTTCAGTGGTTCACCAAACCAGACAACATCCGGTCTTATAAGGCCACCACATTCACAGGTGGGAATTTTCTTGGTTTGAATATCCCCGAACATTTTACCACACCTGCTGCATCTGTTTCTGAATATATTCCCATGGAGTTCAACAAGGTTCTTTACACCCGTCTTCTCATGGAGTCCATCAACATTCTGGGTGATAACATAAACATTAAAGTTTTTCTCAAATTCCTTTATTGTTAGATGACCTCTGTTTGGTTCAGCCTTCCTGATTATGTCCCTTCTCCAGTTGTACCAATCCCACACAAGTTGTGGGTCTCTCATAAACCCTTCAGGAGAAGCAAGTTCTTCAGGAGAATAATTCTTCCACAGTCCATCCTTACCCCTGAATGTTGGTATTCCACTCTCCCTTGATATGCCAGAACCTGTGAGAAAGGTTACATTCTCAGCGTGTTTAAGCCTTTCAATGAGTCTATCCATTGCCCTCTATCCTCCTTATGAATTCATCCTTTTCAAGAGGGAACCTTATAACCTTCTCCCTTGCCTTCTCTCCGCTGACTATCTCCACCCGAACACCCGTTAACCTTTTCAGAAGTTTGAGAACCTCCCTGTTTGCCTTTCCCTTTTCAGGTGGAGCAGTCACATAAACAATAATCCTTCCATCCTTTATCAAGACCCTGCTCCTGCTGGCCTTTGGAATGACCTTTATCTTTAACCTGTCCTCCATGGATTGAGTATATACTACCCAATATGTGTGT
>JAGGTX010000015.1 GCA_021163525.1 Caldifarciminota bacterium | reverse complement strand
GATTTCATGTATTCATAAAGTGCTTCCTCATCCACAACACCGCCCCTTGCACAGTTGATAAGGTAAACACCATCCTTCATCTTTTCAAATGCATCCTTTCCTATTATGTGGTGGGTCTCATCTGTGTGTGGAATGTGCAGGGTTATAAAGTCAGAATTTGACAGGAGGGTGTCAAGGTCAACCAGTTCAACACCTTCCATGTCTATCTTGTCCACATATGGGTCGTAGGAAATCACCTTCATCCCAAGTGCAATTGCCCTTCTTGCAACCTCTCTTCCAATCCTCCCGATACCTATAATCCCTAAGGTTTTACCGAACAGTTCACTCCCCTTCAGTTTCTTCTTCAGCCATTCTCCGTTCCTCATGGAGGTTGTTCCCTGCACAATGTGCCTTGATAGAGCGAACATAAAACCAATTGCCAGTTCTGCAACGGAAATGGAACTTGCAGCAGGTGTGTTTAATACCTTAATTCCCTTTGACCTTGCATACTCTACATCAATGTTGTCAAGACCAACCCCTCCCCTGATGATGAATTTTAGATTTTCACCCCTGTCAATTACATTCTGTCTTACCTTTGTCCTGCTTCTCACAATAATTCCATCATAGTTGCCGATCTCCTCAAGTAGTTCCTCAGATGTTATGTCTGGCTTGTTGGTCACATCAATCCCCAATGCCTTTATCTCCTCAATTGCCTTTTCACTTATAGGGTCACATATAAGTAACTTCATAGAATCACCTCCTTTTTTGAATTTAATACAGTCTTCTCCTCTTCCACCTCAAATACAGGTATCCAACAGCAAGGCCGCCAAGATGAGCAAGGTGTGCAATGTTGTCCTTTGCAATGAGAAGCCCAAAGAGTTCAATTCCTCCAAAGATGAAAACAAGGTATTTTGCCTTCACCCTGATGGGTAAGGGTATGAACAGGATTAGTTCCCTCTCGGGGAAAAGCATTCCGAATGCAAGCAAAAGCCCAAATATTGCACCGGATGCACCAATAACAGGTATGTATGATGAATGATTGAATGCAACATATATAAGGCCAGCACCTACACCAGTGATAAAGTAGTACTTCATGAATTCCCGTGTGCCCCAGAAGAATTCAAGTTCGCTCCCGAACAACCAGAGAACATACATGTTGACTATTATATGGAAGAAACCGCCGTGCAGGAACATATATGTCACAATCTGGTAGATGTATCCTCTAAGGAACATGGCTGGAACAAGACCAAAATAAACCTCAAATGTTTGTGGAACAATCAGTTGAACCACGAAAACAACCAGGTTTATTATAAGGAGATTTCTGACCCCTTTCAGTATAACCATCTTAAAAGATACCCCAGTAGAAGTATTCCAAATATGCTCACAATGTTGAACCTGAATGTCAGACCAAGGGTGAACTGGATAATGTGCAGGTTTATTGTGATGGGCGAGAACCCGAGGCTCACATAGTTAAGGAAGAAGGATTTTACAGGGCTTTCAGGAACAAAGGCACCGATCAGTTCACCTATTCCACCTCCAACTATACTTCCTATGAATATAATGAACAGGGTCAGTCCTGTCCTTTTACTTATGCTCAATCCCACCTGACCTCCTTTCAGCGAATTTTAAAAGTCCATATGTTATGAACCCGGTTATACAACCTGTTATCATTCCACTCATTGTCATTATCCTCCCAACATAGGCAAATGCGTATGTTCCCGCAAAAAGGCACGACACAACTATAGCCTGAACAACACCATTTGTTATTGCACCTGCCATACTCAACCCAATAATACCAAAAAATCCCGTGGTGTAAAGTGCCCACATAATAGTTATTGATGAAATGGTGCCAGCGAGGGATAGAATAAGTGATGGTGATAGGAAGGAGCCAGTGAGAAGGGCGCCAACAATGGATTTTCCGATACCAACCTGAAATCCCTCCTTTGTTCCAAGATTTATCAGGGCAAAGAGAACGAGAACATTACCAAGACCAAGCCTGATGAATGGAACAGGCCTTGGGATAAATGTTTCTACACCATAGAGGAATCCAGAAATGATAATAAGTATCACGGTTGTGGCAAATCTACTCTGTGATTTCGTCAATATCCCTCCTGCCTCCAATCCTTATAACAATCCTGTTGGGAACGCATATAATCTCATTCCCCCTTGTTGAGATAAATCCCTGTTTTTCACACAACTTCAAGGGGCATGGAGAGTGCAACATCCTGACCTTTCCCTGCTTTATCTGGATGATGGATTTTCCTATCTTCCCCTGAACCTCTATGATTGTGTCCATGCTTAAAGGCATTACAAAGACCTCTTTACCATTAGAATAAACATGGATGGTTGTGCCCTTTTCACTGTGGTGAGAAAAAATGAGGAAAAGTGAGATAATCGGGATTATAATGTCAGCAGGTTTTATAAGACGAAGTCCACTTTTCTTGAGCATCTTGAACATTTACCGTCCTCTATCCCCACTATTTTTGTCTGGTAGAAGGACCTTTCAACAAGGAGATTCCCACATTCAGGACAATAGGTGTTTTCTGTTCCAGGGAGAAATATATTTCCCACATACACATAGTAAAGTTTCTTTTTCCCTATCTCATAAGCCATCCTCATCGTATCCGGGGGGGTGGGTGGCCTTGTATATTTATGGTGGGGAAAGTACCTTGAAAAATGTAAGGGAATTGTTTTCCTGAGTGAGGCAATAAAATCAACGAGTTTTTCAATATCCTCGCTTTTGTCATTGTCACCAGGGATGATAAGGTTTGTAACCTCAACATGGGTTTTTTCCTGTGCAATTGATATTGTCCTTTTCACTGTTTTCAGGTCTCCCTTCAATACCCTTCTATAATACCCCTGGTCCATGGATTTAAGGTCAATGTTCATTCCATGGATATGGGGAAGGAGTTTCAGAAGTGGTTCCTCATTAATCATTCCATTTGTGACAAGGACAAGTTTTATACCTTCCTTTTCAGCCAGTCTGGCAACATCAAGTATGTATTCATACCAGATGAGTGGCT
Organism: Caldifarciminota bacterium; assembly: GCA_021163525.1. GTDB lineage: Bacteria > Hydrothermota > UBA3072 > UBA3072 > B12-G15 > B12-G15. The sequence continues at coordinate 2,636 of JAGGTX010000015.1, read as the reverse complement.
CTGAATAGGTGAAGGCGATTGATGATGAATTGTACCTCAGGGCAAGATTTATGAGTTCTTCAGGAGAGATGTATTCAGTATGTGTTTTAAGCACAGATATTGAATAGTTCTGGCAGAAGGGGCATCTTAGATTGCAACCATTTGGTGCGGTGGACAGGATGCTTGAACCTGGCATAAAGTGGTAGAGAGGCTTCTTCTCAATGGGGTCAATGGCAAGAGATACTGTTTCCCCATAGTTTATTGCAATCAACCTCCCATCTATGTTCTGCTTACCATTGCACATACCGCTCTGTCCCGGTGTGAGTATGCAGTTGTGGGGACAGAGAAGGCACTGGACATTCCCATTTTTTAATGGCTTCCAGAAAAGGGCTTCTTTTTTCACCATATCTTAATTATTTTAAGACTACTATCAATAAGTTCAACCCTTATTTTATTCTTCTTTGCAAATTCAATCCCCTTTTCCTTACCAAGGACAAATATGGCGGTTGCATAGGCATCTGCAAGCATTCCATTATTGTGAATGCAGGTTACAGATACAAGTCCCCTTGCAGGATAACCTGTTTCAGGATTGAGTATGTGGTGGTATCTTTTGCCATCTATAATAAAGTATCTCTCATAATCCCCTGATGTGGCAACAGCACAGTCTTTCAGGAGTAGTGTATCAATAATACCTTCAGGGTCCCTTGGGTTCCTCACCCCAATCTTCCATGAATGTTTCCCCTTGCCCCCAACAAGCATAATGTCACCACCAGCATAAATCAGTGCACTCTTTATACCATACTTCTCAATGATTGCCCTTGCAGTATCCAGTGCAAATCCCTTGGCGATTCCACCAAGGTCAATAACCTGACCTTCACCCGGTAATATTGTATCATTCCTTATCCTGATTTTTTTGTAATCAACATACTTCAATAGTGAAACAATCTTCATAGAATCCGGTAAAATGGGTTTTTTGAACCTTCCCCACTCCCTCTCAATTATCCCTATTGAAGGGTCAAATGCCCCATCTGTCTGTTCTGAAACAACAAGTGCCTCTTTCAAAATCTCTGCAAGAACAGGAGAGTATGTTGGTCTGTCAATGAGGTTTGAGCCCACAGAGTCAAGGTATGCGAAGGCACTCTTTATCTCATTTATGCATCCTGAGGCACTCCTGGGATTCCTTGAGAGTATCTTTACCCTGACAACTGTATCAAAGGCAAACCACTCTGCCTCATAGGAGCGGCTTCGTAAGGAACCAGCAACGAGAAGAACGATTATGATTCCAGTAACAATCAGATACTTAATCCAGGATTTCATTCACAAGTTCCATTGCCCTTTCAGGCGTATCTGGAACAACATTCTCAACCATTATGGTACCTTTTCTCTTTGAGAACACCATTGTAACATCGCCTTTGCGGACTATAAGTATGAGGTCTGTTGGTTTTTTTACCTCATCAAGCCCTTCCTTCTTCATGATTTTATCAAAATCAAATTCAATGGGCTCTTCTGGTATCAACTTATAGTTTCCTATACCACCTTTATGGCACACTGCCTTAATCTTAAACTTTCTATCCACTGCTCCTCCTTATTTCTTTAATTGCTCCGATGAACCTCTCCACTTCCTCCTCTGTATTATAGATGTAAAGTGATGCCCTGCAGGTTCCTTCAGGTCTGCATATAACATGTTTTAATAAGGGATATGCACAATGATGCCCTGAACGCACAGCAATATTGAACATCTCGGAGAGGAGGAATGCAGCCCTGTGTGGTCCCATACCCTCAATCTCAAAGGATACAACCCCCACCCTTCTTTCATAATCAGAAGGTCCAAAGACCTTTACACCTGCACTCTTCAACCCCTCAATCATCCTTATCATGAGATGTTTTTCGTGTTCAAGGACATTCTCCATGCCCAGGTTCATGAGGTATTCTGCTGCAGCAGCAAGCCCAAGCCCACCTGCAATATTTGGTGTGCCAGCCTCAAACCTTTCAAAGTTATCTACAAGTTTGTACTCGCCTATATCAACATCTGTGATTGTTCCTCCTCCAAGCAAGGCAGGTCTGAGGTAGTTGAAGAGTTCCTCTTTTATATACAGCACCCCTGTTCCCGTGGGGCCAAGCATTTTGTGTCCACTCGTGACATAAAAGTCAACATCCATTTTGTGAAGGTCAACTGGTATGTGTGGTGCTGCCTGTGCACCATCAACTATCACCTTTGCACCTTTCCTGTGTGCAATCTGAATGATTTCTTCAACTGTGTTTATAGTGCCAAGCACGTTTGATACATGGTTTACTGCAACAAGTGCGGTATTGCTGTCAATAACTTTCTCAAAGTCCTTCAGGTTAAATATACCCTCTTCATTAGGTTTGACAGTTGCGACCTCAAGCCCATAGATCTGAGCAACCCGTAACCAGGGAAGATAGTTTGAATGGTGTTCAATCAGGGTGGTAACAATCTTCTTCCTTGCGCCCCAGGGAAATGAATAGGCAACCTGATTTATACTCTCAGTGGAGTTTTTTGTTATAATGATTTCATTATGCTTTGCACCAAGAAACTTTGCTATGGTTCCATGTGCCTCTTCATACCTTTCAGTTGCAATGGTTGAGAATTCATAAACACCCCTGGCAATGTTTGCATTGAATTCATGATAATACTC
>JAGGTX010000136.1 GCA_021163525.1 Caldifarciminota bacterium | reverse complement strand
ATTGCGGATTACTTCAGGAGGCTGGGTTCCTTTGAACCCCACAGGCTTCCACTTGGTGAGATGGAATATACAACCATGCCACAGGTGTTGAAAAAACTTGAGAATAGATTCAGGGAGAGTTCCTGAACCTGAGTAAGAGCAGGAGAAGAAGTAAGGGATAAATAAGAAAAACATAGATAGATGGCCTTCCAGTTATCACAGAGTATGGCATGTGCTGGAAGGCCATCATTATTTTGTTGAAAATCATCCCAATAAACCATACGCCTGATGAGGTGAGTGGTCTTAAAAAGGGGAGTGAGACCATCAATATCATCCCGGAGATGAACAAACTCGTAAGGGGAACAAGGATTATATTGGCGAATACAGAGTAAAGGGGGATGTATCCAAAATTATAGAATACAACAGGGAATGTAAAAACCTGGGCTGATGTTGTGATGAATGCTGGATAGAGGATATATTTATGGAGAATATTCCCTTTGTGTGGAATAAGGTCATTGAATGCATCTAATAAGAGGATTATACCTGTTACAGCGAGGAATGATAGCTGGAACGAAATACTCTTTATTGTTAATGGATTGATAAGAAGCAGAATTGATCCAGCAACACCAACCACATTCAGTGGATTTGCCCTTCTCTGGAGCAGGTCCCCCAGTGAGTAGATAAACAACATGATGAATGCCCTGACAACCGATACCCTGAAACCTGTTAAAAATAGATATGGTATCAGTAGTGCTGATGCAATGACAGGGATGAAGTTTTTCTCTATGGGCAGAATTGATAGGAGCACAGTAAGAATGAGGAAGATTATGCCAGTATGAAGGCCACTCACTGCAAGGAGATGGGCTGCTCCACAGGAACGGAACCTTTCTTTTATAAAATCTGGCATTGCACTTTTCTCACCCAGTAATAGTGCTATTCCAATATCACCAATTACGCCAGGGAGTGATGTTTTGATTGAATTTATTATGCCTTTTCTCCAGTTGAAAATGGGTGAGAAGAAGGTTGAGATTACCCGCAGATTCTTAATTTTTAAGTAGTTGAAGTTCCTGTATGAATACACATCTCCCACAATATCCACTATAAGTCCATCCTCCAGTTTTTTGCCTTTAACTGAATATGTGTTCCCTGAAAAACTTATTATCCTGTTCTCTATTGTTAGACCAAAAAGGTGAACGGGATTTTTGCGGGATAATTCTGCACTTTTCTCTGTATAGAAAAAGGAGGATAACACAAGGGTTAAAATAATGAATAGGTCCCATTTTTTCAGGATGATAAAACAGAGGGAGAGAATAAAAACAGGAATCAGAGTGATTAAAAATACCTTAAAGGGGAAGATTATCCCCAGGGCACTTCCCAGAATTAGAAAACAGAAGACAAAGAAGGCTGGGGATTTAATATCAGGAGAGTGCTTCAGCAAACTCCTCTGCCAGTTTTTTCACCTCATACCTTGCCATACCAAGGTTCTGAAAATTACCCTTTAACACAAGATACACAAAGAATTCCTCGTTTACCTGACGGGATACAAGGGTTAAATCTTCGGACCTTGTTATGGATTCCTGAAATGCCCCACCTTTAAGGTCTTCAATTATTCTCCTGGAATCTGCGATGATAGATGCGAGTTCAGCCGAGGCTATGGTTGTGTCAAATTCATCCTCTCCCTTGAATTCAGCTATTGCAATACCATCTATACCCACAATACCACCTGCAATACATCCCTTTACCCTTGCAGTTGATTCACTCAACCTGGTAATATAGACATTACCCTCCATCTCCATATTACCTCCTTTTCAATTTTTCCTGTAGTTTTAATAATCTTGAGTTTTTCCTGTCAATCCTTGATGCCCTCTTCAGGTATCTTTTTGCTTCTCTTATTCTTCCGGCAGAAAAAAGCCCCTCTGCGAGATTCAAATGGAGTTCAATGATGTTGCTGTCCTTTTGCAGGGCCCTTTCCATGAGTTCAATCCCGTCCTTCACCTTGTTGAGGAACACAAGAACAAGTCCATAGTAACTCATGAACAATGGGTTTGTTTTATCAAGTATATAGGCCATCTTCAAATACTTTTCAGCCCTCACAGGGTTATTTCTTATGATGATCAGTCCTTCCTTGAAGAGTTTTTCCCTTGCCTCACGCCTCTGTTTTTCTGCATCGTTTTCAAATTCTCCAAGTGCAACATCCCTGAGGTATGCTTCTCTCTTTTTTTTATCAATCAATAATTTGTATGCCCAGGTCAACCTGAGAAAATGTTCAATGTATGTCTCCTTAATACCTTCTGGTAGATGGTCTGGGTGGTACTTCTTTGCCAGTTTATAATAGGCCCTTCTTATCTCTTCTGGTGAGGCATCCTTGTCCACACCCAGCAATTTGAAAGGGTCAAGCATTCTTAAACTCCCTGTATTTTTCCATCACAAACTCCCACACCTCCTTTTTGAAGCGTTCCCTATTAAATCTTTTTGCATTCAACACCATATCTTTCATTTTGAACTTCATACCCTGAAATCTTCTCACTGCTTCAATCAGTGATTCAGGGGTTTGCTCCTCAAAAAATATACCGGTTTTTCCTTCTATAACAGTTTCCCTTGCACCCCCTTTATTATATGCAATAACAGGTGTCCCACAAGCCTGAGCCTCAAGAGGAACGATACCAAAGTCTTCAAGGGGGGTAAAGACAAGTGCCTGTGCATTCTGGTAATATGCACGAAGTGTTGCATCATCAACCCTCTCTGTAAAATGGATATTCTTCCTGGCCATTCTCATAAGTTTCCCCTTTAAGGGCCCATCCCCAATTACAATTAGTGGGATACCAAGTTGGTTGAATGCCTCAATGGCAATATCAAACCTCTTATACTCTTTAAACCTTCCAACCACAAGGAAGTAATCCTCTTTTTTTCTCTCGGATGGATAAAAGTAATCTGTATCAACTGGAGGATATATAACAACAGAGTCCTTCCCATAGTACTTTTTAATTCTCTTTTTTATGTGGTGAGATATTGCTATAAAATAATCCACCCTCTGGGCTGCTGCGTAATCCCAGATCCTGAAGTAGTTTATGAGGAGTCTCAAGATACCTTTTTCAAGTTTATTCCTGTTTTCCCCAACAGTGAAGTCATGAAAGTTTTCATACGCAAATCTCATGGGGCTGTGGCAGTAGCATATATGGAGTGTGCTTTCATCCGTGAAAACACCCTTTGTCCATGCACTTGAATCAGAAAGGACTATATCATAGTCAAGCAAATTAAACCCTTCAATTGCAATGGGATAAAAGGGAAGGTATCTCTCATAGAATTTTTTTGAGAATGGTAATTTCTGGAGAAATGAGATAATCGGTTGTATCTCTTTCAGCCTATCTGATAGTTTACTCCTGTCATAGAGCAAGGTATAAACATCCGCATCAGGAAAGATATCCAGAAAACACTCCAGAACCCTTTCTGCACCTCCGTACTGATTAAGATAATCATGCACAAGAGCCACTTTCATGGGAGGATTTTAAAGCAAAATATGGAACTTGTCAACCAAAAGACCCATGGTCTATGAACGCCCGGCACCTTTATATGGTGGCAATCCTGTTTCTTCCCTCACCTTTTGCCCTGTAAAGTGCCCTGTCTGCTTCTGAAATCAACTGGTCTCTTGTCATACCAAATGTGAGTGTTGCAACCCCAATACTCACTGTAACATGCAATACCTCTTTCCCATACTCCTGAACAATGTTGTGTTTTTCTATTGTTTTTCTTATCTTTTCTGCAACAATCATTGCATCATCCCTATCAACACCTGGAAGAACCACAGCAAACTCCTCCCCACCATACCTTGCAACAATGTCAGATGCCCTCAAACTATCCCTTATCACCATTGCAACCTCTTTCAGCACAAGGTCTCCAGTCTGGTGGCCATACCTATCATTGAATTTTTTGAAGTGGTCTATATCAATCATGAGAAGGGAGAACACCTCACCTTCCCTCTCTGCCTTCTCCATCTCCTTCTGTAGAAATTCCTGGAAAAACCTGTGGTTATAAACACCAGTGAGTCCATCCATCACCGCCCTCATTTTCTCCTTTTCATACAGTGCAGCCTTTTCAAGGGCAGTGTCAGTAACATCAGCAATAAGTGAGACCACCCTGCTGTCCTTCTCATTGAACCTGTTCCTCTTATCTGAAATGAGAAGGATTCCACCATCAACATGACCCCTGAATGGTGCAAAGAGTATTGAGACTGCACCAAAATCCCTCTCATCCTTTGCTATTAAAGGTCGCTTCATCTCAGCCCTGAGATTGTTTTTTATCAAAATAATATTGTTCTTAATAGCACCCTGGATGATGCTTTCGGATATATCCTTCAAATATCGCCTTCCGTCTCCCTCAATCACAAGGAAGTTCCCCGATGTTCTTAAAAGGATTATGGGATAGGCATCACTGTATGCCTCTCCAAGTGCATCAAAAATACTCTGAAACATCTCCTCCCTTTCAAGTTTTGACGCAATCTCTCCTGTAAGTCTATTGATTATACTGAAGTGGAATGCCTCAATCATTGAGGCCTGTGTGAATCTGTAAAGTGAAATCATTATCTCCAGTTCCATTGCGACACTCCTGGCAATTGTCTTTTTCGCAAAATCAAAATAACTTCCATCCAGTGAATCCAGGCATAATATTCCTTCAACAATATCCTCCACAATTACAGGGAAGGCAATCAGTGATTTTATTGGAACATCAGTGTCATAGTACGAGAGTTTCCTGCTCCCACCAGAATATGCATCAATTGATAATGGTTCGGTCCCCTTCATAAAATAGAGCAGTGGACCCTGTTCTATCACACTGTCAGGAACAACCCTTCCTTCTGATTTTCCAAATTTGAGATAGAAGAGCCCGTCTTCTTTGTTTCTTAAAAATAAAACGGTACTGTAGGGTTTCACTGTATTATGAAGGTTCCAGAGCAATTCCCTGATTGCCTGCGAATACCTGTCATAGAGTTTCATCGGTATTCCAGCATCCCCTGTCTCAATGGTCTTCTGGATTGTTGATTTCTCAAGGTCTGTTGCACTCATGGGTGTCTGCTTCAACGCCTTAACATACTCTTCAAGTTTCTTCCTCCTCATCTCCCTTGTCGTGAACAGAAGATAAAATGGCACAATAGACCCGTAAAGTATTATTACAGGAAGTAAGGAAGGTCCTCTGAATAAATGGATAAGTGGAACGAACCCGGGTATCGGGTTAAAATCCCCTGTGTAAATACTCACAACTGCAAAGGGTATATATAAGAAATAAACAAAGGAGTGTATCCCACCACCTATCTCTATGATGGTTGATGTGATAAGAAGCGATGTGACAAAATCAGGCTTTCTAAACTTCCAGAAGAGAAAGATGAATATCCCTTCAAGCAGAAGTGAGACATAAGGAAGTTTAAAAGGAAGAGGGAATAGAAGAAGGAGAACAAATGTAATTAAGGGTATAACAAACAGAAACCTCTTCAATTCCACTCCTTTCTTTTCAGAAAGTAAAGAAGGGGAAGCCCAAGTCCATAGGTTGCTATTGCCTCACCAATAAAGATTGAGATAACGAAAAGGAGGTACGGTGGCAGATGGAAGGGGAGGGATGGTGGTTCAAGCAAAACCACAAGATATGCACTCACACCAAAGGCATTTATGAACAGCGGTGGTAAGGGTGCGAGGTATGGCTTGCCGGTCTTTGCAGTCAGATGTGTTAAAACAGCAGCAAGAAGTGTTAAAAGACTGCCCACGGTCACATCAACCAGCCCGAGCCCACCAAAAAAATTTGCAATAAAACAACCTATGAAAAGTCCCCATATAGCTTCGGGGAATAAAAATGGAAGAACAGTGAGTGCCTCAGCAATCCTCACCTGGAATGCGTAAAAACTTATAGGTGCAAGTAAAACCGTCAATGCAACATAAACTGCGGCTATTATTGCAATCCTTGCAAACCTTTTCACCATTTCAACCTCTCAACAACACTGTCTATATCATCGTTCAGGATTATCTCTGCCCTCTCCTCTGGAAAAGCACAATCACCCTTGTTTATTATCACAACCCTTCCCGATGTCAGGTATGGAAGGATGGATGCTGGTTGAACAGTAAGGGATGAACCCAGAACAAGGAACAGGTCTGCCATGACGCTATGCCTCTGTGCTTCATCTATACCAATTACAGGCTCTCCAAAGAACACAACATCTGGTTTTACTACACCACCACAGTTGCAGTAGAGATCATCTGTTTCAAGAAGGGTTTTCCTCATCCACTCAAAATCATAAACCTTTCCACAGGAAAGGCATCTACCTGACCTGAAACTACCGTGCAATTCAATAACATTCTTTGAACCTGCCATCTGATGCAGGCCATCTATATTCTGCGTTATTACAACCTTAAGTTTCCCTTTTTTCTCAAGTTCAGCAAGAAACATATGCCCCTTTGTTGGTTTTACACCTTCGTAGATTTTAAGAAACTCCCTTGCAAATCGGAAAAAGTATGATGGGTCTTCCTTGAAATAATTAATATCAAATGTCCTGTAAGGGTCATAAAGCCCGAGTGAGTAAATCCCTTTTTCACCACGAAAGTCGGGTATTCCAGCAGATGTGGATATACCTGCTCCACTGAGTGCAACTATATATTTAGAATTATCAATCAATTCCTGGAGTTTTTCAAGTGTTTCCTGCATGCCAGATTATAACCATAATGAATATATCAGTCAATAGAGAGCCCCCGCTCCAGAAGAATCAGAATCTAAAATTAGAGTAAGTGGTCTTATTTTATCAGGATAAGTTTATGGAAACGATTCCTTCCACCTTTTATCCTTAAAAAGTAAATTCCATCAGGAAGACTGAAATTAAGGGTTACACTGTTCAATCCCCGATTTACCTCTATCTCCTTCTTACTTATTCTTCTTCCCATAATGTCAAATAACTCAAATTTAGCCCTGCCTCCGGGATGGAGTAACCTAATCTTAAATATTCCTCTACCAATATTATTCTCCACCTTCACAATCTCGGGTGTTAAAAGAACAAAAAAGTCTCCCTTTGATAGTGCTGTCATGTCTTCAAGTATGGGCATATAGAAAACCTCTCCCTTTTCAGGGTTGTCCCTTCTATCATATATCTTTTCGTTTATCACGCTGGTATCGGTGGTTCCCCACCAGTTTTTCTTTGCATATATATCATTCTCCGTATTGTTGTATACATTCCATTCATCATTCACCATAATATTCTTACCACATCCAATACCCATGTCTGCGTTCCCATTCCCATCAACATATACACCTGTATGGTTATCCATAATAACGCTCTTTTTCACAGATACCATTCCCTTTACCATAATGCCAATATCACATCCTTTAACGGTATCCTTCTGCATAGTGCATATTCCACTGGTATCTACATAGACGCCTGTATTTGAATTTAGAATAGAACTCTTTATCATACTTAAAACCGATGTTGTATAAATTCCTGTCTCCGCACAAGCAATGTTATTTCTCATAATGGATACAGAGGTGTGAAGAATAATACCCTTCCACTCAACTTCATCTGTGATAACAGCAGGTCGGAACCAACAATCAGGACCTATCGTTGCATTTCCTGAAATCTCAAGGCCACTGAATGAATCTCCTTCTGTGCTATAATTATTCACAAAGAACAATCTGGTTCCAGGTTTTACCACAAGGGATATTCCTTCTGGAACCTTCAAGGTCCCTGTTATATACTGATTACCCATGAGAGTTGTGTTATTCTCAAGTCTACCAGAAAGTGCAACCGGTGATATATCAACATCCCCACCACTTATCTTTCCCAAAACACTATCCCCTGCCCACCAGTTTCCTTCAGCCTTCAGGGTTCCATCCCAGGAACCTGAGATAAATAGGCTTTCTCCTGTAAATACATTACAGCCACCTATTCCTTCTTCTGCATTACCAAGAATGGGATTGGAAGAGAATACTGCAAGATCCACCTTACATCCATTGAAGACATTCCCGCAAATCTCCACATTTGATTTTATGACCATTCCTGTATCACAGCTGGACAACATGTTTGCACCAATAAATTCTCCTTCTCTTTCCACAATTATTCCCTTTTTACTTCCATCAATCCTGTTTCCAATAATTGAATCACATCCATTTGAAACTATCCCTATCCCGGCATTTATCCTGTTTTTGTAGATTTTAGAGTATCCTGTTGACACTATCCCTGTATCAGCACCAGAAATGGTGCATTTCCTTAATTCAAGATAACCTGAAGATACTATTCCATACCAGCCTTCCCCTGTGAATTCCACACCAGAGGCCTTCATCACCCCATCAACCCTTACCTTTATATCCCCGCTTTCTCCTGTTTTATCATTAAAATCTGCAATAATAAATTTTGTATTTTCCTCAAGAATCAGCGTGTCTCCATCTGGAACTGTTATATCACCGGTTATATAACAATCCCCTTCCAGTTTCCCCTTAACATTACCAGAAAGAAAGGTAACAGGTTTTATCGGTATCTTCTTTATCTTCATTCTTCCATTTCCGTTGTATGCACATAATATATATTGTGATGGCCCATTATATATACATTGAGGACTTCCTCCTTTATCAATCTCCACTTCTTCACCAGGATAAAGATTTTTATAATAGACATAACCATCTCTTTCATAAAAGATGGTATTCAGATTTCCTGAGACAGGATAAAAACCATTACCAACAATTTGATACGGTGATGGACGCCGTGTTGATAGGTTTATCCTCCTCAGTTTAATCAGGGGTTTCGCACTGAATAAAAGGTTCAGATAATCCCCTTCAAGATATAGTGATGGGTGAACACCATTCCCTATATAGGATACTGAATCCCCTGCATCATAAAGGAATGCAAGAAAAACACCATAAAAATTGTCAAAAGCTATAAATCCCTTACCATTATCCACAACAATATCAGGACCTGCTATATATTTTGGTGGTATCGGACTGGTAAGCTTGAAAGTATCATACACCGTTGTCCAGTAAAAATTCTCTGGCCCCTCATATCTACATACCTCAAGGGAATAATGCGTGGCTATATCTTCCACTGTTACATTGTGAATATGTGATAATGCTATATAAAGAATTCCATTATCTTCATCAATATCAGGTGCACCTGGTATATACCCTTCAGGTAAGACCTTCAATACCACTGAATCATCCAGAATCAAACTCTCTCCCCTGATGATAATAAAATGTCCACCATCACATGAAGGATAGGTTCCTTCACAGACATACCAGTCCCTTGAAAATTCAGGTATTGATTCTGAATAGCATCTGTATACATACCCTGAATCTGTAAAATATACATATGTCTTCCCTGTATCCTCAACAACCTTCCTCTGGTTGTTATAGAGAAGGCCAATATCATCCATCTTGTGCCATGGATATCTCCCTATGTTCCTCATACAAATCTTCCAACCACCAGTTATATGCCTCTTATACATAACACCAATGGAGCTATCCGGACCATAGAATAAAAATGGATTTGTTCCAGCAAAACTATCAATGCAAACCCATTCCTTCCTGTTGAAATAATAAACATATATGGTTGAATCCCTCTGGAATGAACTTACATTACCATTTATTATATGTGGATTTATGAAATTCCCGATGCAGATTGTGTCCACAGGATGAAGAACACCATTATAAAACCTGTGAAGGACATTTCCATTATTGATCCACACAATATCTATACCGTCTGCATAATGACCAGCATAGGGAGAATGGGAGAAGGATGTATCAGAAACCCTCATTATTTTATCCGAGGAAACATCATATAGCCATATACCCGTTGAATCAAAATCATCAGGGACATTCCATACACAATATATTCCGTTCTTATAATGGGTTATTGAAGGACAGTAGAACAGTGTATCGGGTATGTGACCAAAGATCTTCTCATAATGCGCTATCTTTATACAGGTATCACCCTGGAGAGTATCGGATGGAAGGACCAAAAGAAATAACCTGTATTTTGCACTCCAATTCTCCTCGGCCATCCTCTTCCATGAAAACACACCCACAAGGGTGAATATGGTATCATGCTTTAATACGAATGACGGGGGTTCTATTCTGTGGTGGTATAGTGTATCAGCAAAAATCTCTTCAATCAACATCTCCCTCCTGCTTTCGGTATAAGGCCACACAAGATGTTCAAGCACCATAGAATTCTTTGCATAAACAATATGAGTGAGTGAATCATCCCTGCATACACAGGGATAATGACCATCTCCCAGATAATGGTTTCTCCATTTGTCAGTAGAATCAGAAAGAATAACTGAACCATTCACCTCATACACAAGAACAGGTCTTTCTCCACCTGTGGTCTTCCTCTGGTTATTGCTATTAAGAACATTGTAATGTGGGCAATACAGGGGCCCAATATCCACTGAGCCATAAGGAGCAGTGTATACACCTTTGTTGAACATGCTATCAAAAGCCTCAACCCTCAGCAAGACACCGGATAAGGTTGTCTCTGTGAAGGCAAAACTTTCACCATCGTCCCTGCCCCAACCAAGAAGACCGTTACCACCATATACCCTGTAAAAGAAACTTCCAGAAATATCATCCCTTATCTGGAAAAATGGATACTTACCCCCTGCTGCAAATTTCTTCCCCCACATTTCCTTAACAATCCAATCGGGTTTGAATTTTGCAGATGGAGGTGTTATATCCCTTGAAATCATAACATGGAGAGAGTCATACTCATGCGCAGGTCCATATTTAAAACTTATAAGTCCATTTTCGTCGCTCCAGATGGTATCTTTCTTAATCAATGAAGTATCATTGTTTATTACACAAAAGTAGTCTGTAAGAGATTCAAAATCTGGTATAAAATGATATGTGGGAACTGAATCATTGTTTCTGAAAACATATGAACATTTTATCAAAGTATCAACCTTCCTGCTAAAAACCACAACAAAATTTTCTATCTGTGCCCCGAGATTAAAAACATAACTCGTCAAATTCACACTGTATCTTTTACCATCCAGAAAACCAAGCATATTCAGAAATTCTACCTCTTTTTTAGGTGTATCATGATAAATGTAAGTCGTGTCTGGTATATTATCCGGCGGGCGAGTAATTTGACCTCCATGAATTAAAGTATCAACCACTTCCCAGAATCCCACATTTATCTTTCCAGAAATCATTGCAACATGTTTATCTTCAGGATAGAGGAATCGCATAATGAATTTCTTTGTTGTATCGTTCTTGTATATATAATCCCAGGCTGTATCACCATGTTGAATAGAGATAAAGGAACTTCCAGGGGGTCTGAAACGAAGACGCCATTTAAGGGCTGTAGAATCCTCTGAAATTCCCCAATCATACAGTACCAATGACTTCAGGGGTTTTACAAACACACCCTTCCTTATCCATCTACCATGGTAAGGTTCATTATATTGAACTCTTGAATCAACAAATCCTTCATAAAGACATATTACACTATCACTGAAAACCTTCAATGGCTTTCCCCTCCGCCAGAAATGTGGATAGCCCTGGCTATCCTCGGCCTCTGCACGACCATTTAAAAGTGTATTGTGGTCTATCGCTTTATTTTTATATGAGAATATGTCATCAGTAATCAAATAGTATTTATTCCATGTGAAGATAAAGTGGTTCATTGCATTATGCTGGTGGCTGTGAAAACTCCCTGTTTTAAAGGCAACAAAAACATCGCTTGTATCCCACCCACTCCTTGTGCAAACCCAGCCATTATGCGGAAAATACATATCAGGGGTTGAATCTGTTTGAACTGGTTCTGCATCACTGTTTATGAAAAGAATGTGGGTGTAGGGTGAACCTGGCCCGTCTTCCCATATCCTTTTGAGTATATTGTTATTCACCCTTTTGAGTATATAACATGAAAGATTATCATTAAACATATTATTATTAAGAATCAATGTCCCAATAGACCCCTTTACAAGCCCACCCCTGTCAGCAAATGGTAAAAACCCACCATCTATATTCGGTTCAGGAAGCATTATATGAAGAAAACCATGGGGGAGACTATCCCTGACAAGTGTGAGGCTATCACTGTTCAAAACATCAGGCTCAATCCTTGACAATGCTTTAAGGAACAGCAGTGGACAAAATGTTGTCCCATCTGAATAAACCGTGCCCTCATGGGTAATTCCACCCACAGGGTCAATGGTTACATTGTAAGGAGACTTGTTAGAAAGTATCTTCATACTCCATTCCCTTGACTTCCCTATCCATTTTTTGCTAAAGGCCGTATCATCCAGCACAAGGAAAAACAGACCTGTGGGACCAAGTTCCCTTGCTGGATAGTTTATGGGAGACCGTCCTCCATAAAGCCAGTATGCATCATCCACAAGCCTGTATATAACCTGAAGGTTCTGGAATGCACCATGAACAAGACAGGCATTCTGGATAT